>JANOFA010000073.1:0-2681 GCA_031413355.1 Gemmatimonadota bacterium
CCGCCGAAGCCGAACGAATTGGACAGCGCCACGTCGATATTCATTTGTCGCGCCGTATTTGGCACATAGTCCAGGTCGCATTGCGGGTCCTGGTTGTACATATTGGTCGTGGGCGGCGCCACCTGGTGAAATATGGCCAAAGCCGAAAAAATGGCCTCCACCCCGCCCGCAGCGCCTAGCAGGTGCCCGGTCATGGACTTGGTGGAGCTGACCGCGACTTTTTTCGCATGCTCGCCCAGGCTGCGCTTCACGGCCGTGGTTTCGGCGATGTCTCCGAGCGGGGTCGAAGTGCCGTGGGCATTTATGTAATCCACCTGGTCGGCATTCAGGCGCGCGTTGCGCAAGGCGCTGTTCATGCAGCGCGCAGCGCCTTCGCCGTCCTCGCGTGGCGCCGTCATGTGGAACGCATCGCCGCTCATGCCATAGCCCGTAAGTTCCGCGTAGATTTTCGCGCCGCGTGCCCTGGCATGCTCATATTCCTCCAGGACGAGGACGCCGGCGCCTTCGCCCAGCACGAAGCCATCGCGATCGCGGTCCCAGGGCCGACTGGCACCGGCCGGGTCGTGGTTGCGGGTCGAAAGAGCGCGCGCCTGGGCAAACCCACCCATGGCTAGTTCCGTAACCACCGCTTCCGCGCCACCGGCGATCATCACGTCACAATCGCCGTATTCGATCAAGCGTCCTGATTCCCCAATGCAATGCGTCGCCGTGGTGCACGCGGTCACCATGGCGAGGTTCGGGCCTTTCAGACCATACTTGATTGACAGATTCCCGGAGATCATGTTGATAATGGTGCTGGGTATGAAGAACGGCGAGATCTTGCGCGGTCCGCCTGACAGCAACTCGCGCTGCGTCTGCTCTATCATCGGCAGTCCGCCTATACCCGAGCCGATGTTTACGCCGATACGCTCTGAATTCTCGGGTGTTACCTGGATGCCGCTATCCGAAAACGCCTGTATCCCCGCCGCCATGCCGTAATGGATGAAGGTATCCATATGGCGCGCATCTTTGCGTTCCAGATACTGGGCGATATCGAAGCCTTTTATCTCGCCTGCGATTTGGCTGGTCAGGCGCGACGGATCAAAGCGGCTGATTTTGGCAATGCCGGACTGGCCGGCAAGAATGCTGGCCCAGGCATCAGCGATAGTGTTGCCAACCGGGGAAACAATGCCCAATCCGGTGATGACGACTCTACGGCGGGACAATTTTCCTCCGGTAGTAGGCGCTTGGGCGAGGTGAATCAGGCTTTCTTGGCGTGGCTGTTGACGTAGTCAATCGCCTGTTGGACGGTGGTGATCTTTTCGGCGTCTTCGTCCGGAATTTCGGTTTCAAATTCTTCTTCCAGGGCCATGACCAATTCCACCGTGTCGAGCGAATCCGCGCCCAGGTCACATTCGCCCAGCAGCACTGGATCCGCGGCCAGCGGCGGCGGCACGCGCCGGTCGGCGAAGACATCGGAGAAGTACAGCTCCCCACCCGGCTTGAGGACCCGAAAGATTTCGCGGAAGACGCCCGTCTTGTCCGGCGAGAGATTCAAGACACAATTGGACACCACCACGTCCACCGAGCTGTCCCTGATTCCGATGGCGGCAAGGTCTTCGATATACCCCTCGTGAAACACCACATTGGGTCGGGGATACCCGAACTCGCGGGTGTGATACTCCACGTGCTTTCGCGCCACCGCGACCTGGGCCGGCGTCATGTCCACACCGACAACCCGGCCGTTCGCTCCGACCAGGCGGGAGAGGATGAAGCAGTCCCGGCCGGACCCGGCGCCGAGGTCCAGCACCGTCATTCCGTCCAGCGCCGGCGGAATGGGGGAACCGCAGCCGTAGAACTTTTCCAGCACTTCCGGATGAATCTGCTGCACAACGGCGCGGATGCGGTGCGGCAACGCCTCCGAGGTGCAGCAGGCACTGGTGCGAAGGTCGCTATTGGCCCGGAGCACCCGGCCGTAGTAGTCCTTGACGCTCTCCTGCTGTGGCAGCGGCTCCAGGCTTCGTGTCGTGGTCATGTCAGGCCACCGCCCCGCCGCAGGAGCTGCCCGCACCTGCGGTGCAGCCATAGCAGTGTTCCGCGGTCGCGATCGGGATGTCCTGAATCTCCGCCAGCGAGGCCAGGTCCCATATCGTCCGTCGCTGGCTTCCGATATCCAGCTCGAGCATCTGATTGAAGTCACAGTCGTACAGCACACCGTCCCACCCCACCGACACCAGCGAGCGACACATGACCCCATCTGCCGCCTGGGGATTGAAGTTGTCGATCAGCAGCTGCATGTAGGCTTCCAGCTTGCCCTCCCGCTCGAGGTCGAAGAGGAAGCGCTTGATCGGCATGTTCGTGATGGTGAGCAGCCGATTGAAGCTGATGCCGAAGGCGGCATGGAGTTCCCGCTTGTAGTCCCGTTCCAGCCCGGCCTGGCTGCCGGGGAGGTAGGCGCCGACCGGATTGTACACCAGATCGAGTGAGAGATCGCTGCCGGGCTTGCCGTAGCCGAGGTTATTGAAGCGCTGCAGCGCCCGGATGCTCTTGTCGAACACCCCGCCGCCGCGCTGCTTATCGACATTCCCCTTGGTGTAGCAGGGGAGGGAGGCGACGATGCGGACCTGATGCTGGGTCAGGAATTCCGCGAGCTCCTGCTGGCCAGGTTCGAAGAGCACCGTCAGGTTGCAGCGGTCGATGAC
>JANOFA010000074.1:0-3903 GCA_031413355.1 Gemmatimonadota bacterium
CGTATCGTGTTCTTCAATCCGACTGAATCGCGCAGCCCGCTAACAGGCGCATGGACCTGCCAAGGCGCGGCGCCTGCCCTTCCGTATGCTCGGTAGAGTGTATCGCCGCGCCTTGCAGGTCATGCGCGGACGTTAGGTGGCAGCCCGCGTTGATTCTGCAGCTGCATCGATGACGCCCGTGAGGCCCGTTCCTCTGGCCGGTCCCCCCCTCAATACCTCGCGTATCCTGCCGGCGTTTAACACTAAACTCAATGGCCATAGTATCTTAGGGCACACCATTTCCCAAGCGTGTTCACATGGCCATTTACGCAGTGTGGAACAACAAAGGCGGGGTTGGCAAGAGCTACCTCACCTTCCAAGTCGCTTCTGAGTACGCGAGGATCCACCCTGAGAAGCGGGTCCTCGTAGTCGACCTTTGCCCACAGGCGAACTCTTCTTCCATGCTGCTTGGTGGAATGACGGATGGTGAGGATCACCTCAACCGCATTCACTCAGCCAATCCACGCCAGACGATAGCCGGATACGTAGAGGATCGCATCCTCAGCCCATATGTGAATCCGCAAACCGGAGCTGGATACGCAATAAACGTTCACCAGCTCAACCAGCATGTCCCAGGCAATCTTTTCCTCGTTGTAGGTGATGAACAGCTAGAGATTCAGTCATCCAGGGTAAGCGCTGCAACCAACCCTGGACCGCAGGACGCTTGGCGCATTGTTCACACGTGGGTTAGCGACCTGATCCGTGATATTGTGGCATCATGGGATGATGCAGATCACACTGTCTTCATCGATTGCAACCCGAGTTTCTCTATCTACACCGAGTTGGCGCTATCAGCCTCGGATCGCCTGATCGTACCCTTCTCCGCAGATGGCTCGTCTAAGCGCGCGGTTCGGGCCGTACTTGCACTTCTCTACGGCATTGCTCGGCAGCCTGGACAGCTACAATCGGAGTTCTATCTCAGTTCGCAGCGCTATCGGATGTCGAGCCCACGCCTCTACATGTACGTGGGCAATCGACTGACTCAGTCCAGCCAGTCATCTGCTGCGGCATTCAAGAGTGTAGTCAATGAGATCGGTGAAGAGATTCACAGGGTGTGGCAGGGGAATGCTGGACTGTTTGCGATTCATCCAGCTGGCTCACCTCCGCCGGTCGGCAGGAAGGCATTCAAGGACATGTTCCAATATGAGGTGAACGATGCCAATACAGCGTCAGTTGTTTCGGGCACACTCGGAATTCCAATTGCAGGTTTGACCGCGGGTGCACGCAATGTCCTAGGCAAGCAAGTGATGGTCAATCAAACACAGCTCGACAAGCAAGCCCCCAACATTCGAGATCTCGCTGCAGCGATCGAATGACGAGCTGCCATAGCTAAACGCCAAATGCTGCCACCTAACAAGCGCATGCACCAGTCGTGGCGCGGCCACCGCCTTGCTTTGTGCCGGCAATTGGCCCAGCTTGGCATGGAGTTCACTGTTCTGAGCCGCGCCACGCAGGTGATGCGCGGGCGTTAGGCCGCTGGACTCATGAGATGTTCAGACCGGATCCCAGGCAGGAACTGACTGTGACGCTCACTCTCATTCGCGGCGGTGTCATTGTAGCGGCCCTAGGGCTTGCTGCCTTTGGGCTCTGGACCGCGTGGACCGCATTCAGAAGCCCGATTAACCACCCCTATTGGTGGGCGTTTGTCTCGCTTCTCGGGGCTCCTGTTACCACGTTTGACTGGGCCTCCGGACATGTTTCCACGCAGCTGCTGTCGTTACAGCTTCTGAACGCGGGTTTCATCATTGACCCGACCACGGCCGTCGCTACCGTGTCCTTGGCGTTCCCGGCTGGGGCGCTTTTGTTCCGCCAGCGACGCCGCCAGCTCGTTCTCGTGCGATTCCCACTGCGGCCGGACGACCAGCTACCGCCGTGACGCGGCCTAACTAGCGCATGCACCAGACGTGGCGCGGCCACGGCCTTGCTCCGGGCAAGCATGTGGCCCAGTTTAGCTCATAGATCACTGTTCTGCGCCGCGCCACGCAGGTGATGCGCGGGTGTTATCGGGCAGAAGTGGAGCCACTCCAGTGGGGAATCCGACCCGGAACTGGTCGGGCGGTGTTCTTGGGTGGGGTCAACAGCGGATCGCCTTCGCGTCCGCTTTTGTTTTTCCCCAAGGTCGCCCGGGGACAGCTCGATTCGCCCGGCGCGTCACCGTTCGGCGTGGCGGCTTCGGGATGCTCCCGGCCCAGGGGAGCTGGTCATGTGGCGCTTTCGCGCCGGACGCCGTATCGTGTTCTTCAATCTGAGCGTTTCGCGCAGCCCGCTAACAGGCGCATGAACCTGCCAAGCCGCGGCGCGGGCCCCGTCATCAGTCACAGGTCGGCGCATCGCCGCGCCTTGCAGGTTATGCGCAGACGTTAGCGTGCAGAACTGGCCGCCACACGATGTGGGAATCTGACCCACAGCTGGTCAGGTGGTGTACGGGTGAGGGGAGCAGCGGATCGCGGTTGGGTCCGCTTTGTCTTTTCCCTTGGGCCGCCTAGGCGGGGCTCGGCTCGGCCGGCGCGTCACCGTTCGCCATGGCGGCGTGGGGGCAGTGCCGGCTCAGGGGATCTGGTCATGTGGCGCTTTCGCGCCGGACGCCGTATCGTGTTCTGTAGGCGGAGCTCTTCTGGCAGCCCGCTAACAAGCGCATGGACCAGTCAGAGCGCGGCGACGGTGTCGCCGCGGCCCACAGCATCGCGGGCCGCGCTCTGCAGGTCATGCGCGGGCGTTAGAGCGCTATCAGGGTGCCCTAGGATTGCCGCTTGGGCTCCCGTCCCCCATCTTTGGGTAGCCTTCAGCTCCGAGACACCCATGCCTTCCGAAATGACGAAAGAGCGCCTAGTCGAGGCCATGCAGCAGCTCCCGGCGGACGCCACTATTGAGCAGGCGATGGAACACCTGTACTTTCTGGCCAAAGTCGAGCGGGGATTGCAACAGGCCGAGCGCGGCGAGACCGTCTCTCATGAGGAGGCGCGGCGGCGCATCCTGGGATGACGCCAGTTCGCTGGACCCCCCAAGCCCTCGAGGATCTCGAGGCCATCCGCCTCTACGTCGCTCGGGACTCCGTCCAGTACGCTGCCCTCCTGGTCGAGCGCCTCTTTAACGCCGTGGATCGCTTGGAAGCGTTCCCAGAATCCGGGCGAATCGTTCCCGAGTTCCAGCGGCGCGACCTGCGTGAAGTGATCCTCGGCTCATATCGCATTGTCTACCGCCTCCACGCTGAGCGGGCGGTGATCCTGACAGTATTTCACGGCGCTCGTCTCTTCCCCAAGACGGTTGAGGGCGCGCTCTAACAACCGCATGAAGCTGGCAGGGTCCGGCGACAGCCTCCCATGGCGTCACTTTTCATCAAGCCGGCCCCTGCAGCTTATGCGGCGGCGTTAGTAAGCGGAACCTGGTGTAGGTGTCAGCACTGCGCTTTCTTGGTGAACAGCCTGTCGGACGGGCCGCGGTGTGGGCGCGGGGCGCCCCCGGAGTCGCCGGCCGCAGGCGAGGTGGCGGCCGGCGCGAATGGATGAGGGGATCGTGGGGCGCTGCCGCGCGCGGAGTGCCGTGTTTTCCGCAGGCAGGTGACGGTGCGTCCGCTTTCTAACCAGCGCATGGACCTGTCAAGCCGCGGCGCCTGCCCTCTCGTTTACTAAGTGAAGTGTCTCGCCGCGCCTTGCAGGTCATGCGCGGCCGTTAGTAAGCGGAATCCAGTTGCAGTGTGGGAACCGCGTGGAGATGGTGAACGACCTTTCGGGCGGGCCGCGGTGTTGGCGCGGGGCGCCCCAGAGTCGCCAGCCGCAGGCGAGATGGCGGCTGGCGCGAAGCGGTGAGGGGATCGTGGGGCGCCGCCGCGCGCGCAGTCCGCGCTTTGTGCCGTCGCGCTCCAGT
>JANOFA010000075.1:0-1384 GCA_031413355.1 Gemmatimonadota bacterium
CAGTGGCAGGCGGATCGCATCGGGAACTGATCCACGACGTATTGACGGGAGACGGGCGGGTCGCGCGATGCGCGGCCCGCCCGTCGGCATTCCGGGAATGCTAGATGGAGACGGTTTCCGTCGTGCCGCTGCCGCGGGGGATATCGGTGCTGCCCGACGGACGGCGGATCGGGCCATCGACCGGGAGAATGAACCAGAAGGTGGCGCCAGTGCCGTAGACCGATTCGGCGCCGATCGTCCCGCCGTGCATCTCCACAAATCGCTTCGACAGCGCGAGTCCCAGCCCGGTGCCCTGCTGCGCCCGGCTGGCGCTCTGGTCCACCTGGCTGAACTCATGAAACAGCTTGGGCATGTCATCCGATTTGATGCCATGGCCGGTATCGCGGATCGAGACCCACACCACATCGCGGGCCACGAAGCGGGCACTGTCGCTCGGCCGATCCGCCGGCACCGGCAGCGGCGCCCGCGTCGCGATTGCCGACACGGTGACGTCGCCGGCGTCCGGGGTGAACTTGGAGGCGTTGGAGAGGAGGTTGTAGAGGATCTGGCGGATGCGGGTGCCGTCGGCGACGGCCGGCAGCGCCAGCTCCCCGATCTCCAGTACACAGCGCTGACGCTTGGCAGTGCGGAGCGAGGCTGTATCGGTCACGGCGCCGAGGATGATCTCACGCAGGTCGGTTGCGGCGAGCGTCAGGGTCATCCGCCCCGCTTCGATCTTGGCCAGGTCCAGCACGCTGTTGATCAGGCCGAGGAGGTGCTTGCCGTTGCGCAGGATGGAGTCAAGGAAGTCGCGCTGGGCGTCGTTCAGCGGCCCGAGCTCCTCGGTCAGCACCAGGTCGGAGAAGCCGTTGATCGCATTGAGCGGGGTCCGCAGCTCGTGCGACATGTTGGCGAGGAACTGGCTCTTGAGTTCGGTGGCCCGCATCAGCTCCCGGTTCTTGCTGGCGAGCGACTCCTCTTTCTTGCGGCTCTCCTCCAGGACATGGGCGCGATCGAGTCCGACGACGACCTGGTCGCCCAGCGTCTGCAGCAGGTGCACGTCGCTCTCGGTGAAGGGGCGGCCGTCGCGACGGTTGAACACCGCCAGCACGCCGATCACCATGCCGACCGAGCGCAGCGGCACACAAGCCAGCGTGGTGAGCGGCAGTTCGGGGATGGCGAAGCTGCGCGGGTCCGTCGCCATATCTGCCGAGGTCAGCGATGTCTCGGTGGTGACGACCGTGCCTAACAGGGAGTGATCAACGGGCAGGAGCCGGTCGCGCACCATCACGATGGGGCCCGTGCCGGCCACCACCCGCACGAATCGCCCCTCCTCCACCACGAAGCCAACCGCCGCACTCTCGCTCTCGAGCAGGTCGGCGGCGCCCTCGCAGATGGTCTCCAG
>JANOFA010000076.1:0-1801 GCA_031413355.1 Gemmatimonadota bacterium
CCGGGGCCATGAATGCCGCGGCGCTCGGCACTTCACTCGCCGGGATCGCGGACAGGGTCCAGTTGCAGAACCGCAGATCAGTTACGCAGCCGCGGCCGCTCAGGTTGACCAAAACCGACGTTGGCGCGATCCGCCGGACGATGATCCCGTGGGCATGGGCGTGCTCGAGACCGCTCAGGACGTCTCGGGCCAGTACATGGACCGCGGGAAACGGGCGAGGGCCACGCTGGTTGGCTGCCTGCAGGCTTTCGCCTTCGATCCAGTTCCCCACCCGATAGGCGATATCGCCCACCACACCGGCATCGTAGACATGGCGGATAGCGGGGTGATCGAGCTGCGCCAGCGCGCCGGCTTCGCGAAGAAACCAGGCGCGGGTCTGGTCGTTGGGATAGAGGTTGACGCGAAGCGAGACCCGCCGGGCGAGGAGCACGTCCTGGGCGGTGAACAGCACCCGCTCGCGCGACGCGGCGACCATCGTCTCCAGACGGAATCGGTGTCCCAGCCCGGCTTCGACCCGCTCGAAGATCGTAAGCGGCGGCGGGGTCGTCATGGCGGGAAGTTCACCCCTCCCCGACGAGCGGGGTGGGCCGCGATCGCCGGCGGCGCTCGAAGCCGCCGCGCAGCCCGCAGCGGCTGCGGCTGCACCACCGGCGGCTCTGGTTCGGCGATTCGTCGACGAAGTAGAGGCCGCACTCCGGGTTGGTACACTGCCGCACCTTGGCGACCGGATTGCTGAGCGTTTCGGCGGCAGACCCGGCAATGGCTTCCAGTGCGGTCGGGGGCCGGCCGGGCGCGAAGCGCATCCGCCAGCTGCCGCTGATGCGCACGAGTTGCTGCCGCCCCTCCAGCGCAGCGACCCGCACGTTGATTGTTTCGATCATGGAAGGCGATGGCGCCTGGCCCTGGTCCAGTGCGCGGGCCAGCGCGATCAGCCTGGTGCGGAAGCGCAGCGCATCGTCGTAGGCCTGCGCGCTGGCGGGGGATTCCACCCGGACCGCCTTGGTCCACCGCAACCAGGCACCGGGGTCGGGCAGCGCCTCGGACAGCCCCGGTGCCGTCGCCGCGGTGTTCACGAAATCCAGCCAGAGGGCATCGCCGAGCAGGAGGAAGTCAGGGTCGGACACGGTCAGGGATCCTCGGCCAGCTCCACCGTGTCGCGGCCCGCGCGCTTGGCGCGGTAGAGTGCGGCATCGGCTGCGGCCATGACGAGGTTCCGCGTCGCACCCTGGCGTGGTGCTTCGGCGATTCCGATACTCATCGTCGGGACGCCATACTCCGGCGCATCGATCCCGATACGGGCAACCGCCCGCTGGGTCCGCTGCACGAACGTCACCGCTTCCGCGGCGGTGGTCATCGGCAGGATGACGAGAAACTCGTCGCCCCCAATCCGGCCAACCGCGTCGAGGGTGCGGCCCTGCTGCTTGAGCACGGTGGCGATCTGCTGCAGCAGGCGATCCCCGCCGGCGTGGCCCAGGGTGTCATTGACCTGCTTGAAGTGGTCGATGTCGAGTGCGACGATACTGGTGATGATTTGATGCCGGTGAATGCGGGAGAGCTCCGCCTCCAGCCGCTCCTCCATTCCCCGGCGGTTTGCCAGGCCGGTCAGGGAGTCGGTCGTGGCCGCGCTCTGAAGTTGTTCCACCAGCTGGGCATTCTTGAGCGCGATCGCCGCGGCAAAGGCGAGCGTGCCGGCCAGCTCGCACTCCGCCGCCCCGAAGGTCTGATCGTGCAGTCGCGGCCCCAGGATCACGACCGCGAGTCGCTCCGCGCCGGCGTCGAGCGACACGACGAGCTGGGTGCC
>JANOFA010000077.1:0-1925 GCA_031413355.1 Gemmatimonadota bacterium
CTCGAAGAACATCCAGAACAGGATGTTGAAGACGAAGATGATCATCATCGCGATCACCCGGTCCCGTGCGACCTTTCCTTCGCGGAGGGCTTCCGCCATCAGCAGGAAGACCAGCACGACGAAGAGCGCGGAGAGCACGTACTGCAGGATCGTCCCGCCGACGGCGAGCAGGGGCATAGATAACCGGGATCACGAAAAGTGTGCCGAGCGCCACGACCAGCGGGCGATGCCGGCCCATCGCCTCCGGCTCCGGGTCGCCGATCCCCTTGAGCTGGGCCCGTCCGAACCAGAACCAGACCAGGCTGACCAGCATCCCCACCCCGGCGGCGATGAACACGTACTTGTAGGCCGGCGCGCCGGTGGTCCCGAAGATGGTGCTGGCGAGCCACCCGGTCAGCAGCGGCGCGACGAACGCCCCGCTGTTGATACCCATGTAGAAGATGGTGAACCCGCTGTCCCGCCGTTCGTCCGCCACCGAGTAGAGCCGGCCGACCAGGGTCGAGATGATCGGCTTGAACATCCCGTTGCCGCAGACGATCGTGGCGAGTCCGAGCTTGAACAGGGTGGGACTGGGCACCGCGATCATGAACAGACCCGCCGCCATGAAGACGGCCCCGACCAGGATGGACCGTTGGTGGCCCAGGTATTTGTCGGCGACGTAGCCGCCGAGAATGGCCCCCGCGTACACCAGAGCGAGGTACGAGCCATAGGTCAGGTTGGCCGCCGCCTGCCCCGTGGCCGATCCGCCATGAAACTGCTCCACGATGTAGAGCACCAGCGCCCAGCGGATGCCGTAGAAGGCGAATCGCTCCCAGAACTCGGACATGAACAGCATCCACAGCGGGCCCGGATGACCCAGGACCTGCTTGAACTCGGGGATCGCGGCTTCCGCCGGTGGCGAACCAGCTGCAGTGCTCATGCGCGTGCTCCAGTGGCAGGTGTAAGGATCAATGCTTCCGCAGGATGTCCGCCAGGACCACCCGGTCGATCATTCCGTCCATGCGGACACGGACGTCGTAATTTTCCCAGTACATGAAGTCGCGCAGCGCGGCGAGAAAGACCGGCGTGGCGGTTCCGGTTGGCGCCTTCAGCCACTTCTCCGGCTGGACCACCGGCTCCCGCAGCAGGATAGGCTCGAGCTGCCGGACGATCTCCGGCGTGAGCTTGATCAGGTCCGCAGTCTCGCTGGGGAAGAAGTGCAGCTTGTGCAGCGCGAGCAGGCGCTCGAGTTCCGCGATCGGGTCGACGGCGTCATACACCCGGATATCGATGAACCGGTCGTTGGCGCCAAGATAGCCGCCATTCTTCCGCACCACGAGCAGCGCCGCCGATTGCATGCCCCGCCGGTCGCCCCCACCGGCCTGCCCCGCCTTGAGCGCCGCCATCAGCCGGTCGGCGAGCGAGCCGGTGGAGCGCTCGAACGTCCTGGCCAGATTCTTCACCGTCTCGTCCGCCACCATGATGTTGGCCTGGGCGGTGTAACCGTGACCCGCGATCACCGCGCCCTTGCCACCGAGCACCTGGCAGCCCGGACGCGACGCGACACCTTCCACCCGCACCGAATCGACGCCTTTGGGCAGCACCGCGCCGCAGCCCACCCGTCCGCCGGCCCAGTCGAATGTCCGCGTCCCGGTGAAGCTCGCCGAGTTGCCGCGGGCGTCGATCATGCCGACCTGCCGGTCCTGCAGCATCGTGTCGCTGCGCATGATGATGCGGAGCGCTTCTTCCGCGGTGGCGCCCTGGGAAATCAGCTCCAGACCGCGCTCACCGTAGGCGGTGTTGCCCAGGCTCTGCGTCGCCACCGCGCCCACGCCGGCGATCCCCCAGGGAACGATGCCGCCGACGTTGGGAAACTTGGATTCGACCACCACGCCCAGATCGCCGGTGACGGAGTCCCACGCGACGATACTGTAGGTATGGGCCAG
>JANOFA010000078.1:0-1276 GCA_031413355.1 Gemmatimonadota bacterium
TTCATCACCTGGCGCAGCACGCCGTCGATGCGATAGCGCACCGCAACGCCGGCCTCGCCTGGCTCGATGTGGATGTCGCTCGCCCGCGAGAGAATGCCGTCGGACAGCATGAGATCGACCAGTCGCACGACCGGACGCTGGCTGGCCTCGTCGGCCGAGGCGGAGAGGTCCTCCATCCCGCTCTCATTGTCGTGCAGCTGGGTAACGCGAAGCCCGTCATCCATCGTGCCGAGCAGCTGCATGACCACCTCTGACTGCCCACCGCGATAAATCTCCTCCAGCTTGTTGCGGATCTTGTCGGGCGAACAGAGATAGGTGCGCACCTCCCGCCCGGTCGCGAAGGCGAGGTCCTTCTCCGCGTCGATATCGAACGGATTGGCGGTCGCGATTTCCAGCAGCGAGTCGGTGATGCGGAGCGGCAGAATGTTGTACCGACGGACCAGCGGCTCGGGCACCATGTCGCGCACGGCGTGATCGAGCTGATTCAGGTCCGCCACCGGCAGACGGAACCGGGCGGCTGCCGCGCGGAGGATGTCATCGTCGCTGACCAGCCGCCGGGCCACGACAGTGCTCCACAGCGACTGCGGCTCGGATGCAGCTTCCTGCCGCAGCGCCTCGATCGCTGCGGCCGGCAGGACCTTCTCCATCGTGGGGACGAGCCACTCGTCGGTAAACTGCATGCAACTCTTTTGTAGATATCCAGTTAGCCCGACCACGGAAGTCGTGGCGGAGGGTCAGATGAAAGCTAAGCGGGACAGGCCACGGCGGTAAGCGCGGCCGTCACAGAATGTCCCACCAGCTGCGGTCGACGTCGACGCTGACGCCGACATCGCCGGTACGGAGCCCGACACCGACCTCCGCGTGCAACAGGCGGTGAAACAGCTGGACCGCCACGCCCGCCACCGGTCGCGCCCCGCGGCTCGGGCCCCACGGCAACCCCGCGATACCACCGCCGCTCCAGCCCGCCGCGAGAAAGGGGGCGACGGTGACGGTCCGCCCGGTCGAGACAAAAGGCCCGAGGGGAAGGGCCGGAAAGGGAAGGTCCATCAGGTACTCGATCCGCCCCAGCGCGAGGCGCCGCCCGCCCCACCGACGGAAGCCTTCACCCGGCAGCGTCCCCCAGCCACCCACGGCGAAGCTGCGGTAGCCCGGCAGTGCGCTGGTACCTAGCCCCGCGGCGCCACTCAGGCGGAGCGCTCCCGGACCGGCCGGTGTGAGCCAGGTCCCATGGATGTCGGCACGGAGATAGTCCCGCGCCCCGGTGCCGGCCTCAAGG
>JANOFA010000079.1:0-7306 GCA_031413355.1 Gemmatimonadota bacterium
GCCCACCAGGCCATTCCCCCGGCGCTCGCACTCGCCGCGACGGCACTCGGGCGCCCCGTCGAGCACCACTGGTTGCCCACCGAGACGATCGCTGACTCCAGCGCCCTTACTTCCTTCGATGGAGTCTGGTGCGTCCCGGCGAGTCCCTACCGCAACATGGATGGGGCGCTGACCGCGATTCGCTTTGCCCGCGAGGCCGCACGACCGTTCCTCGGCACCTGCGGCGGATTCCAGCACGCCGTCCTTGAGTACGCCCGCACCGTGCTGGGCTGGGTGGACGCCGAGCACGGCGAAACCGCCCCGGCGGGAGCGCGACTGGTCATCGCGCCACTCGCCTGCGCGCTCGTGGAGGTCAGCAACACCATCCGCCTCGCCCCGGGGTCACGGACGGCACGGGCCTATGGGAAGGCGGAAGTCAGCGAGGGCTATCACTGCCGGTACGGCCTCAATCCCGACTTCGCAGCGGCACTCACCGCGGGACCGCTCCGCGCGGTGGCGTGGGATGACAGCGGAGAGATCCGGGGGGTGGAGCTGAAGGGGCATCCCTTCTTCGTGGCGACGCTGTTTCAGCCGGAACGGGCGGCGTTGCGGGCGACCCTTCCTCCACTTGTCTCAGCCTTCCTGCAGGCGGCCGCCGTGGATTCGGCCTGATTACGTCCCTCCACTCTGGACTCCATGACCGACGACCTCCAGCGACTCCTCAACACCGAGCTCCCGATCACTCTGCATCTCGGGCTCCGGGTCGCGGTCGCCGATCCCGAGCAGGTGATCCTCCGGGCTCCGCTGGCGCCGAATCGCAATCACCGGGGCACCGCCTTCGCCGGCAGCCTGAATGCGATCGCGACGCTCGCCGGCTGGTCATGGCTGACCTTGTTCCTTCAGCATCACCATTTGGCGGGACAGGTCATCCTGCAGGACAGCAGTATCACCTACCTTCGGCCCGTCGCGACCGACTTCACGGCGACCTGTCCTGCGCCTGAAGCGGCAACCATCGCCCGGTTCATGGCGGCCTTTCATCGGAGTGGCCGAGGCCGGCTGCGGCTCACGGTGGAGCTTGCGGATGAAGCGGGGGTCGCCGGCAGCTTCACTGGGCGGTATGTGGCGGAGCGGCTCAAGGCACATCCCGGGCCCACATCCGCACCAACTGAGCGGGAGTAGCGCGCTGCCGGCCGTCGCCTGGCCGGGGCTCCTGTCTGCCCCGTACCTGTGTTTCTTGTCCTCACTTCAGCCTGAGCGTCGCCCATGGCCTGGCTCTCCATCGCACTCGTCGTGCTCGGCAACGTCGTCTACCATCTGGGGCAGCGTGCGATTCCTCGCGACGCCAACCCCGTCGTCGCGACACTTGCCGCGTATCTGGTCGCCATCGTTGCGACGCTGGCGACCATCCCCCTGCTGGCTCGCGGAACGCCGATCACCACCGCCTGGCGCGTCCTGAATTGGAGTACCGTGCTGGTGGGCACCGGAATTGTCGCCGTGGAGATCGGGTTCCTGATCGCCTATCGTTCGGGCTGGACGCTCGGCAACGCCTCTCTCGTCGCCAATGCGACCTTGGCTGTTGCCCTGCTGGGACTCGGCGTGCTCGTCTTCCGGGAGCCAGTCTCGCTGACCCGGCTCTCCGGCGTGGGACTCTGCCTCGCCGGGCTGTGGCTGGTGACGCGAGGGTAGACTGGTGCCCACCTCCGCTCACAGGCCGCGCTTGTCACTCGCTGTGGCTCAGCCGCAACGTCCGACGGTCTCCTACCGAGGGCAAACCACGACCACGGGCGACCTTTCCGGCCAAGCGATCCGGGCACAGCTCTTGCCCAAATAGATCCGCGCTTTCCGTCCCCATCAACCTGATCGAGAACCTGCCGTGTACTACGACCCTGTCCTGGTCATCGCCTTCGGTTTCGGCGTCGGAATCCTGGTGGGCATGACAGGCATCGGCGGTGGAGCACTGATGACTCCCCTGCTGGTGCTGTTTGTGGGCACTCCGCTGGTCACGGCGGTCGGAACCGATCTCGCCTACGGCGCCGTGACCAAGACGGTCGGGGGCTTCAAGCACTGGCGCCAGGGAACGATCGATTTCGGCCTCTCGAGCTGGATGGCCCTTGGCTCGGTGCCAGCCGCGATCGGGGGCGTCTACGTGGTGGAGATTCTCGAGCGGAGCCTCGGCGGGAAGACCTTTGAGACGGTCATGCTCTACACCCTGGCCGGTGCGATCGCCTTCACCGGCGCGGTCACCCTGATTCGCGCCATCTTCTTGAGGCAGCTGATTGATCGTGAGCGGGACACGGTGCGGATGCAGGCGCGGCACAAGATCGCCGCCGTCATCCTCGGTGTCTCGGTGGGTTTTGTGTTAGGCATTACTTCGGCCGGAAGCGGCTCGCTCATCGCACTCGGCCTGATCATGATCTTCCGGCTTTCGCCGCACCGCGTGGTCGGCACCGACATTTTCCATGCGGCGATTCTCCTGTGGGCGGCGGCAATCGCGCATGTCGTGGCAGGCAATGTGGACTACACCCTCGCCGGTGTCATTCTGCTCGGATCGGTACCCGGGGTGTGGATCGGCAGTCACATGTCAGTTCGGCTCCCCGCCGGAACGCTCCGCACCGTCCTGGGCGTGGTGCTGATCGGCGCTGCGATGGGCCTTGGCGCCAAAGCCGGCCTGCCGATCCCGAAGGTCGCCATCGCCGCGGTACCGTGCCTGCTGGCGGCCATCGTGCTCTGGCAGCGATTCCGCGACCCGATCCCCCGGGCCGTCGCCGATACGGTGGCAAAGGAACCCACCGCGAAATAACGGGTATGCCCTCGGCATCACCGGTCCGCGCAGAGAAGGGCCGATGGTCGAGCCAATCGTGCTTTCCTCAGGGGATGACAACCTGCCATGACAGATAGCCCGCCGGTCTTCAGTCCGCTCTCGACCTACGAGGAGTACCCGGTAGACGAGATGCTGACCCGCAGTCGGCGGTTCGCCGTCGAGATGCAGCGTCGCCGCACCGTACGGCAGTTCACCGACCGGCCCGTTCCCCGTGCCATCCTGGATGCGTGCCTCGAGGCCGCCGGCACTGCCCCAAGCGGGGCCAACCAGCAACCCTGGCATTTTGTCGTCGTCTCCGACGCCGCCGTGAAGCGCCAGATCCGTCTCGCGGCAGAGGAGGAAGAGGCCCGTTTCTACGAGACGGCCCCGGCCGAATGGCTGGCGGCGCTCGCCCCGCTGGGCACTGACGCGCAGAAGCCGTACCTGGAAGTGGCGCCGTACCTGATCGCAATCTTTGCCCAGCGCTTTGGGACCACGCCGAGCGGGGAGCGCCAAACGCACTACTACGTCATGGAGTCGGTGGGGATCGCCACCGGGATCCTCATTACAGCATTGCATCACGCCGGGCTCGCCACCCTCACGCATACACCAAACCCGATGGGCTTCCTGAACCAGCTGCTCGGCCGGCCGGCGGCGGAACGCCCGGTCATGCTGCTGGTGGCGGGATACCCCGCTCCCGACGCGGTCGTGCCGGACATCCACCGGAAACCGCTGGCGAGTATCGTCACGTACCGCTGATCGTGACGGGACGACAGATCACCAGGAATGCCATGAGTATCAACGTCATCATCTTCGGCGCCAGCGGCATGGTGGGTATGGGCGCGTTGCTGGAGTGCCTGGCTGATCCGCGAGTGACCTCCGTCCTCGTCATCGGACGCACCAGTTGCCGCGTCACGCATGCGAAGCTCAAGGAAGTCCTGCACCAGGACTTCTTCGACTACACCGCCGTGCAGCCCAGGCTGGCCGGCCTGGACGCCTGCTTCTTCTGCCTCGGCGTGTCGGCGGCGGGAATGGACGAGGCGAAGTACCAGCATCTGACATACGATCTGACGCTCGCCGCCGCCCGCGCGCTGCTCGCGCTGAACCCGGGCCTGACGTTCTGCTACATCTCGGGAGCGGGCACCGACAGCACCGAGCGCGGCCGCAGTATGTGGGCGCGGGTCAAGGGCAAAACGGAGAATGCGCTGCTGGGGCTGCCGTTCAAAGCCGCGTTCATGTTCCGCCCGGGGTACATCCAGCCGATGAAAGGGGTGCAGACCAAGGTGGCGCTCTACAAGGCGGTGTACATCGTGCTCAGTCCGCTGTACCCCGTTCTGCGCCGCCTGTCACCGGGATCGTTCACCACGTCGGTGAACGTGGGGCGCGCGCTGATCAACGTCGCCGATCGGGGATATCCAGAGAAGTTCCTGGTCGCCGAGGACATCAACCGGGCGGCCGAAAGTTGACAGCCGGTCTACAGCGACGTCCATTCCCGTGTCGTCACCTCCACCGAGCGGCGATTCTCCCGGAGCATGCATGCGCAGCTCAACCGTCGTTGGCCTCTTTCTCTGTATCGTCGGCCTGATCTTCCTGGTGCTCCGCCCGGTCTATCGGGTCCCGCTCGAGCGCAACGCACGGGAGCTGGAAGCCACCGGTCCGCTCGAGGAGTACCGGCCGATACCCGGCTGGGTCGGGCTGCTGTCGATCGGTATCGGCGCCGGCGGGATTTTCACGGGAATGCGCCCGGCACGGCGGAGGCGATCATGACAGGACTCGGGGGAGTTCACGTCACCCCATGACGCGCCCGCTGCGGCACTGAGACCGCGCGCCTCCCCTGCCACCACCCTTTGCCGCCCCGTCGTCCGGCAGCTATATCTCCGCCATGTCTCAGCCAGACACATTCAGCGATCCACTCTTCCTTTCATTCCAGCTGGCGCTTGCCGGCCGCTATTCCATTGACCGCGAGCTCGGTCGCGGCGGCATGGGTGTGGTCTATCTCGCCCGCGAGGTACACCTCGATCGTCCCGTCGCCATCAAGCTCCTTCCCCCCGACCGCGCCGTGGAGCCGACCCTCCGGGAACGCTTCCTGCGCGAGGCGCGCCTCGCCGCCAAGCTCTCCCATCCCAACATCATCCCCATCCACGCCGTCGAGGATACCGGCGGCTTTGTCTTCTACGTGATGGCGTTCGTGGATGGAGAAACGCTGGCGGAACGGGTCCGTGCCCGCGGCCCGCTTCCCGGTTCGGAAGGGACGCGAGTGCTGCGGGAGGTGGCGTGGGCGCTGGCCTACGCCCACGGACAGGGGCTGGTGCATCGCGATGTGAAACCGGACAACATCCTGCTCGAATCCGGCACCGGCCGGGTGCTGGTGGCGGACTTCGGCATCGCCGCGGCGGCGGGCGTCGCCGGCCCCGAGGGAATTGCGGGGACGCCGGAGTTCATGAGTCCGGAACAGGCACTCGGCGGCCAGATCGATGCCCGCAGCGATCTCTACGGCCTGGGTGCCACCGCCTTCTACCTCTTTTCCGGCCGGCTCCCCTTCGATGGCGCGAGTGCCACCGAAATCCTCGCCAAGCAGGTCACCGAGCCACCGCCACCGCTCGCCTCACTCGGCCTCGCGGTGCCGCGCCGACTGGCGTCACTGGTGGATCGCTGTCTGGCCAAGGACCCGGGCCATCGTCCGGAGAGCGCACTGGCGCTGGCCGAGCAGCTCGGGCTGGCGCTGGAGCAGCGGCGCGAACTGCCGGCCGCACTCCGCGCCTTCGTCAAGCGCTACGGCCGGCTGGACGGCGGGGGCACGCTGCTCGCCGGATTCATGCTCCTTCCCGTATCGATCTCCGTGTCGGCGTTTCTCGGCGGGGGTGCGGGCTTCGCGACGCTGATTCTTGGGGCGACCGTCGCCCCCCTGGCCTACCTGGTACGTGCGGCTCGGCGCCTGACACTGCTGGGCTTCTCGCATCAGGATGTCGGTCCCGCTTTCCAGGGAGAGATCGAGCAGGCGCGCGAGGAGCTCACGGTGGAGCATCGCGCGAAGTCAACGACACTGGAGCGTATCCTGGCATCCGGGGCCAAAGTGGCGGCTACGGTCGTCGGCCTCACCGGCCTCACGTTCGCGATCGTACCCTTCGCCTGGCTGGGCGCCTGGCTGATGGACGGTCTGGCCTTCGTCGGGTTCCTCTCCGTCTCAACAGCGCTCCTCACCTCGATCGGCTATCTCGCCCTGTTGCAGCGGCGCCGAGACGTGGATACCGAGTTCTGGTCCCGGTTGTGGATGGGCCGCATCGGGCGACTGGCCTTCTCGATTGCCCGCAAGCTGCTGGGCAACCGCAGGCCCGAGCAGGCGATGACCCACCGCGCGACGGAGCTCTCGCTCGGCATGGCGGCGGAACAGCTCTTCGACAGCCTGCCGAAGGAGTCGCGCCAGCTGCTGGGCGATCTCCCGGCCCTGCTCCACCGGCTCCAGGGCGACGCGCAGCTGCTGCGTCAGCGGTACGCCGAACTGCAGGAGGTGCTGGCCGACATCGGCGACGCCGGCGCGGGCGAACGGTACGCCGAACTGCGCGCCGCGCGTGATGCCATTCACGCCAAGCTGGCCGACGCGGTGGGTGCGCTGGAGATGATCCGGCTGAACCTGCTCCGGCTCCACGCCGGCTCGGCGACGGTCGCGGGACTCACCACCCATCTGGGGCTGGCCGCGGAAGTTTCGGCCGGAGTGGAACGATTGATTGCAGCGCAGGGAGAGGTGGAGCGAAGCCTGGCGCTGCCACGTCCGATATCGGCAACGCCAGTCTGAGTCATCCGGGCGAGCCGGGAGCGGGGTGATTCCTACGCCGCGGCGGCCGTGCGGGCCGGCGTGTCCTGCTGCGCAGAGCGGAGCATCAGCACGGCGGCGTACACCACCACCACGATCACCAGCCAGCGCAGTGCCGTGAGCGGCAGGGATTTCACCACGAACGCGGCGAGCGGGACCCCGAGCAATCCACCGATCGCCAGTCCCAGTGCAACCGGGGCCGAATACGCCCGGCGCTTGATGAACCGGGCGCTGGCGACGGGCATGAGAAAGGCGCAGGACCCCATCATGATGGGGAAGGCCGCGGCCGGGTCCATTCCGAGCAGACTGACGAGCGCCATGCACGGGGCATAGAGCCCGATCCCGAGTGTCATGATCGCGCCGAGCACAAGATTGCCGACGATGCCGATCGCCAGGCGCCACCCGTCGAGTTCGAGCGCGGTGCCCCCGACCGGAAACCACTTCAGCTGACTCATGAGCATGGCAGTCGCCGCCGTGAGCAGGGCGGCGCCCATGCCGAGTTGCACCGCACGGCGGGAGAAGTTGGCGACCAGGCCGGCGCCAAACCAGGCGCCAACGACGGAGCTCCCGATGAGCAGAACCAGCGTCGCGGGATCGACCGCGATCACCGAGATGTAGATGAAGGCCTGAAAAATCGTCGGCAGCGTGTGTCCGACGTTCAGTGTACCGGGATACAGCTCATCGGGAAGCATCTTCCGGAATTTGAAAATGGCCGT
>JANOFA010000080.1:0-1967 GCA_031413355.1 Gemmatimonadota bacterium
TTTCAACAATTGGTTCTAAGTTCGGGAGCGGGGCGATTCCGGCGCGGCTCACCGGACTGCTGCTACACGGCCCACGCGGCCTGAGTATCCAGGGCGGGACCGCGATCGATGTCCCCACCCAGCTCATGGTATCGCTTGGGGCGGGCCTCTACGAGGAGCTGCTGTTCCGGGTAGTAATTGTATCCGCGCTGGCCAAGCTGGCACTGGTGATCTT
Source organism: Gemmatimonadota bacterium (assembly GCA_031413355.1). Taxonomy (GTDB): domain Bacteria; phylum Gemmatimonadota; class Gemmatimonadetes; order Gemmatimonadales; family GWC2-71-9; genus JADJOM01. The sequence continues at coordinate 215 of JANOFA010000080.1, forward strand.
CGGCTGGAAGCCATGGGCCTCGGGCGCTTTCGCGACCATTCTCGGCGCCCTGATCTTCAGCGCGTTTCACTATATCGGCCCGCTGGGCGACACGCTGGAGGTGGGCAGTTTCGTCTTTCGGGCCGTGGCGGGACTGCTGTTGAGCGGGCTGTTCCTGGTGCGCGGCTTCGGAATCGCGGCGTGGACCCATGCGCTGTACGATGTGTTCCTGACGCTGCGGGGCGGATAGGCGCGAGGCGCGAGGGAGTAGGCGGTGGGGATCAGCCTTTTCCTGTCTTGTGTTCCACGGCATCTCGTTTCGCGCCCCGCGCCCCGCGCCTGCAACTCGCCTACTCGCTCTTCGTCCGCTCCTTCCACAGCGAATCCAGGATCTGCCGGTAGACGGCCACCGGCTGGGCTCCGCTGATCAGTCCGGCGCCTTCGATGTAGACCGTGGGCGTGCTCGCCACGCCGGACTTCGCCGCCCCTTCCGCCTCCGCCCTGGCCAGTTCCACCATGTCGTGGTTTTGCAGGCAGCCGAGGATATCCCCTCGCGGGATGCCCGCAGAATCCGCCAGCGAAAGGAGGAACGGTGCCGGGTCCTTCAGCTTGCCCCACTTCGACTGGTAGGTGAAGAGGAGGTTGTGAACCGGCCAGAAATGGTCAACCTGCGCCGCACACAGCGAAAGTTCCGCCGCCGCGATGGCGTTCGGGTGAATCGAGGAGAGCGGGAAGTTGAGGAAGATCCACCGCACTTTGCCGGTGCTGATGAATTCCTGCTCGAGAATCGGGAGCGTTTCCAGCGCCTGACGCCGGCAGTAGGGACACTGGAAGTCTGACATCTCGTAGACCGTGAGCGGGGCCGTCGCCGAGCCCTTGGTGCGTTGGACAAGGAGAGGATCCCCCTGGTCCGGTGGTGGCAACGGGGCGCGCTCGCGGCGGAACGCCACCAGTCCGCCAGTGACGAGCAGGGCCAGTACCACGGTGCACACGGTCCAGATGACGCGGGGTCGGATCACGGTGCGACTCCAGAAGTAGCAGGGATCAGTACCGCGGGACCCGGCGGCCATTGGCGCGATCGAGCACCAGGCGGTCACCGGTGGCGGGGATATTCCAGTACCACTCGCTGTTCGGATCCCACGCGTCCCACGAGCGGGCGTAGATCCACCACCTGCCGACCGGAAGCCGGATCGTCACGCGACCATCAGCTCCGGTGCTGTCGGCGATCGGCGCGTTGCCCAGGCCGGAGCCCAGGGCCTTGGTGATGCTGTCGTAGCCGCGATAGGTGCTATCTTGCCAGCCGCTCATCAGCTGGCGCAGGCTGTCAATGCGAAAGCCCATGCCCGCGCGGGCGATCGCCAGTTCTTCGAGCGCGTCGCGCCGGCGGTCACGCGCCGTTGCGACGGAATCGGTGTACCGGGTGAAGTCGCGGTAGAGGGAGTCGTAGGTGGCGGACGCGCGCGGCAGGGAGTCCAGTCTGAGGCGCAGGCGGCCGAGCGACTGTTCCAGGTTCTGTACCCGATAGGCGGCGGAGGCATACACCGCAAAGGGCGCGCGAAACGCCTGAAACAGACTATCGAGCTGGCGCGTAATCGCAACCGGCCGCGGATGGTTCGCTTCGAGTGCCGCGATCACGCTGTCGCGATCATAGGGCAGCGCTACCAGCCCCAGTCGCGCCACCGGCGCATCAACGGAGTCGGGACCAGGAATGACGACTTCGATCTTCACCTCACGCCGACTGCAGGCAGCCAGGATGAGGAACAGCAGCGGGGAC
>JANOFA010000081.1:0-3826 GCA_031413355.1 Gemmatimonadota bacterium
TTCGCCGCACAGGCGCCGGCCACCGCCCGCACCGCACGCGGGCTGCCGAGGGCGCGGGCGAGCGCGGTGTAGCTCCGGGTCTCGCCGGCGGGGATCTCCTGCAGCGCCTGCCACACCTTCCACTGAAACACCGTGCCCTGCAGGTCGAGCGGGATGGAGCGGTCGCGGCCGGGATGATTCACCTCGCTGGCGACCCGCTCGATCAGATCGCGTAGCCAAGCATCGGCTCCGTCGTCCACCCGGGAGCGGTGGGCATCGGGGAACTCGGCGGCCAATTCCCGAACCAGAGTGGTGTCGGACTGGCCGACGGCCACGGCGCACACCCCGCGCTCGGTGACACCGACGAGCAGCCGACCGAGCGGTGAATCGACGATCGTGTAGCGGATTTCCATACCCTTCCCTCCCCTGCGATATGCGCCCGGCGTCATGCCGAGCAGTGTGTGGGCCTGTTCGTAAAGGCGGCTTCCCGAGCCAAAGCCGGCGAGATAGGCCGCCTGACTGACGTTCGGTTCCCGCCTCAGACCGCTCTTGAGCCGCTCCGCCCGCCGCGCCGCCTGGTAGGCTCTGGGGGACACGCCGACAACCTTGCGGAAGATGCGTTGCAGGTGCCAGGGACTGAGCCCTGATGCCTCGGCGAGTTCTGCGAGCGGCACCGAGCGATCGGGCGTGGCGTCGAGCAGATCCCGCGCCCGTTTGATAGCCTGATCGGCGCGCGACGGCTGTGCCTGGTCGGGATGACAGCGGCGGCAGGCGCGGAATCCGGCGGATTGCGCCGTGGCGGTATCGGGGAAGAAGCGCACCCGGTCGCGGCGCGGCCGGCGCGATGGGCACGATGGGCGGCAGTAGATCTTCGTGCTGGTGACGGCATAGACCACCCGGCCGTCCCACGTCGCGTCACGGCGCGCGACAGCCTCCCAGGCTGTGGCAACGTCAGCGGGGGTGGTGATCTCGCGATTCATGGGGAGAGAATAGCGCGTCCGTCGAGGGGAGGCTATCCGGAGCTTGCGGTTGAACTGAGGACGTGGCCCTGGCCCGACCGCATACCGGCCAGGAATGCTCTCGCCTACTATCGTTGTCGGGCCGGGGCGTGTGCGAAACGTCCTTGGCGTCTGCCGCATCCCGCCCGTAGGTTTCGCTGGTCAACGACTTCCGATTGGCAGGCGGGGACGCCTGCCCTACCATGCATGCTTCGCTCCGATGTGGCCGGGCGGGGACGCCTGCCCTACCCGGTGTTCTTCGCCCCGGTCTTGGCAGGCGGGGACGCCTGCCCTTCCCTGGGCGGAGCTGGAGCTCCGCCCGTACCCGATCACGGAGCTCAGTCATGCGCACTGCCGTCGTGCTGGTGTTTCTCCTCCTGGCAGCGCCGCACGCCGCCGCGCAGGTCAGCGACACGAATGTCGCCGTGCCGATGCGCGACGGGGTCGTCCTGCGGGCGACGCTGCTCCGGCCAGACACGGTTGGCCGCTTTCCCACGCTGATCTACCGCACTCCCTACTCCGCGACCGAGGCGATCACCGACTACACCATCTTTGCGCGCGCCGTGAGTCAGGGCTATGCCGTCGTGGTGCAGGACGTCCGCGGACGCTACCGCTCCGGCGGCGAGTTCCTGCCGTACCAGCAGGAAGGTGCCGACGGATACGACACCATCGAATGGGCGGCAGTGCAGTCCTGGTCGACCGGAGCGGTGGGGAGCTTCGGGCTCTCCTATCCCGGTGCGGTGCAGTGGCTCGCGGCGGTGGAATCGCCACCGCACCTGCGGGCCATGGTGCCGGCGATGACCTTCTCCCGTCCCACCAACTTCTGGTACGCCGGCGGCCTGCCCGATCTCTCCTGGCCCGCCTGGATCTGGTACAATATCGCGCCCGATCTGCGCCGGCGGCGCGGACTGCCGGGCCCGACCACCGAGGCGGAAATCGATTCGACCTGGATGGCGCTGCGAGAGAGCCTGGCCCAGCGGCTGCCGATCACCGACGTGCCCGAGTTCGCGGAGATCGCGCCGTGGTATGTCGAATGGTTGCGTCATCCCCCCGACGATCCCTGGTGGGCCTGGGCCGATCTCACCACGAAGTACCAGCGGGTCCATGCCGCGGTGCTCAACCTGAGCGGCTGGCATGATGACAACTACGGCCCCGAGGGAGCGCTCACCAATCAGCTGGGCCTGATGGCAGCAAGGGCGGGCACCGATAATCCAGCGGCCTATCTCATCCTGGGACCGTGGGTACACGGCGTCAGCGGGATGACCAACCGAACGGAGAAGGGGCACGCGGGAGAACGGGTCTTCGGTGCGGTGGCGGGAATCGACTACGACGGCGAGATCCTGCGGTTCATGGATCGCTATCTGAAGGGTGACACAACGGCGCTGCGGCAGGTCCCGCGGTTCCGGGTGTTCGTGATGGGGGAGAACCGCTGGCGGGAGAGCGACCAGTGGCCGCTGCCCGGCACACGCGACTCCGCCCTCTTCCTCAGCGAGCAGCGCGGCACGGCGGGGCGGCTCGACTGGACCCGTGCCCGGCGAGCCGGTAAGCGCACAATACTGTCCGATCCCGGCAACCCGGTCGTTGATCCGTACGCCGAGGAGTCGGGGGCGCACAACTATTGGAACCTGGGCGAGCAGCCGGGCACCACGATCTTCGAGACCGATCAGCTCGACCGTGATCTCCGCGTAGTGGGGCAGATCCAAGCGGAGCTGTACGTCGACACCGACGCGCCGGACCTGGACCTCTGGGTGAAAGTGCTCGATGTGGCGCCGGACGGCACCGCCTGGAATGTGATGAGTGCCGGACTCGACGTGCAGCGGCTGAGCTATGCGGGGGGGGGACGGCGCAGCCAACCGGCAGCTGGGCCGCGCCGAGTCGTGCTCGACAATCTGCGGACCGGCAACCTGTTTCGGCGGGGCCACCGGCTGCGGATCGTGGTGATGACGAGCTTCATGCCGACCTTCAGCCGGAACCTGCAGACTGGCGCCCTGGAGACGGAATCCGCCGAGATGCGACCGGCGCGCCTGACGATTCTTTCGGGGCCGGACCATCCATCACGACTGGTGCTGCCGGTCCTGCCGGAGCGGTGACCCGGCACGAGGTGGTGCGGCGACCTGCCGCCGCACTTTGATGCGGGAGTCGCGACTCGATGCTTTCGGCCTCGGTACCTGAGGCCGGTGCCCCGGACTTGGCCATTCTCCACGCGTTCTTCGAACGACCCGGGCTGATCGCGCGGGCGTGAAGCAAGGTCCGGATCAATTCACTCACACGCTGCGAGACAGCCGGAATGAGGCCAGATGACGCCTGACAAGATGCAGTGGATCGGATGGGTCGCCACCGCGATGACGGTCGGCTCCTATTTCTGCCGCAACCAGCTCACGCTGCGCCGGGTGCAGGCCCTGTCCGCGGTGGTGTGGATGAGCTATGGCGTGGCGATCAGTGCCCGCCCGATCATCACAGCGAATGTGATCGTGGCCACCGTCGCCGGCTGGTCCACACTGCGTGGGCCACAACGGGACGATGTACCGGTCCCTCCTCTCGACGGCGCGCCGCGTTCCTAGATTGGCCATGACGAGGAGGCCACGTCAGGAATCGTTCAGGTAGCCGCTCCAGCCATTTCAGCCCTCCTGTCGGTGTCAGTGCGAGGACCAGTGAATGGCCCGGATCTGCCAGCCGTCGGCGCTGCGGCTCAGGATCAGGAGTTCTGCCCCCCGGCTGTCGACCTTGCGCCCCTTGAACGTGCCGGTGGCACGGCTGGTCGACATCACCCAGGCGACCTCTCCATGCATGACGACCGACAACCCACCGATCACCGATGGCACGGCCTGCACGAAGGCGATATCAGCCGG
>JANOFA010000082.1:0-1771 GCA_031413355.1 Gemmatimonadota bacterium
GCGTCGTGACGCTGATCCTGCGGCATGGCAAGGTGGCGTACGTCCGCGCCTTCGGTTCGGCCGATCTGGAGGCGGGGCGGCGCATGACACCGGATGCCCTCTTCCGGATTGCATCGCAGTCCAAGGCGATCACCAGCGTCGCCGTGATGATGCTGGTCGAGGACGGCAGGCTCCGTCTCAACGATCCGGTGAGCCGCTATCTGCCCAGCTTTGGGCAGACCGCCGTCGCCGAGAAGACCGACACCGGACTCGCCCTGATTCCGGCAACACGGCCGATCACCATCCGTGATCTGCTCACCCATACAGCGGGCATTTCCTACGGCACCGATTCGCTCGTCGCCGAGCGGTATCGCGCCGCCGGACTCGGTCCGGCGGCAGGGTGGGGGTGGTACACCGCCGACAAGGACGAGCCCATCTGCACCACCATGGACCGGCTCGGCACTCTTCCGTTCGTGGCGCAGCCCGGGACGAAATTCGTCTATGGCTACGCGCTCGACCTGCTCGGCTGCGTGGTGGAGCGGGTGTCGGGCGAGCCGCTCGACCAGTTCTTCCGAACCCGCATCTTCCAGCCGCTCCGGATGAAGGACAGCTACTTTTTCCCGCCGGTGGCAATCGCCAACCGTCTTGCCGCGGTCTATGCGGCGACGGCAGACAGCGGGCTCCAGCGGGCACCCGAGGGACCCAGAGGGCAAGGCGACTACCTTGCCGGGCCGCGCAGGAGCTTCGCCGGTGGAGCGGGCCTCGTTTCGACAGCCGCCGACTACGCCCGGTTTCTCCAGATGCTGCTGAACGGCGGGGCGCTCGACGGGGCGCGGATCCTCAGTCCGGCGACCGTCTCTCTGATGACCACGGACCAGGTCGATTCGCTTTATCGCGCAACGGGCAAGGGGTTCGGGCTGGGATTCGACATCCTCGAGTCGCCCGGCCTCGCCGGGGAGTACGGATCGGTCGGCCGGTTCGGGTGGGGTGGAGCGTACGGCACGAATTACTGGGTGGATCCGGGGGAGGACCTCGTGGCGGTGTACATGGTGCAGCTGCTTCCTGCGCGCGGGCTCGATCTGGCGGACAAGTTCCGGACCCTGGTCTATCAGGCGATCATCGCGCCGGGGCGTGGGTCGCAGTGAGCGGTCAATGAGGATCGTGCGGTCGAGTGGTGCTGCGCGGGGAAGTCACCGTGGGTGAAATCGTCGACCGCCTGACCGCTGCGCTCGCCGACCGCTACCGCCTCGAGCGGGAGCTGGGCCAGGGGGGCATGGCGCGCCGGCGAGTCGCTGAAGCGACGGCTCGGCTGATGTCGCTGAAGCGAAGCGTGCCATTGGAAATCGTTGGTCACTTTAGTGACATCCGCCGAGCCGCGGGTTTACCCGCGACTCGCGCGCGGAGCTTCGCGATGCATCACCCATCGGAGCACCGTCTTGTCTGATCCGCTCGCCCGCCTCGCCGCGGCGCTCGCCGACCGCTACCGCCTCGAGCGGGAGCTGGGGCAGGGGGGCATGGCCACCGTCTACCTCGCTCACGACATCAAGCACGATCGCAAGGTCGCCATCAAGGTGCTGCGGCCCGAGCTCGCCGCCGTGATCGGCGCCGAGCGGTTCCTGCGCGAGATCAAGACCATCGCCACGCTGCAGCACCCCCACATCCTCGGCCTCATCGACAGCGGCGAGGTGAACGGCACGGCGTACTACGTCATGCCGTTCGTCGAGGGCGAGGCGCTGCGCGACCGGCTCACGCGCGAGAAGCAGCTGCCCATCGCCGACGCGGTCCGCATCGC
>JANOFA010000083.1:0-1976 GCA_031413355.1 Gemmatimonadota bacterium
CCTGGGCCCGCCGCAGTTTCGAGACGAGCCTCACGCTGGACCCCGATCACGAGGACACGCTCGCCGGTTACGGCGAAGTCCTGCTCAAGCTGGGCGAGCGGCAAGCCGCACTGGCGGCCTTCGATCACATCCTCTCGCTGAAGCTGCAGGACGATCACGACCTGATGCTGCAGGTGGGTCGCGCGCTGTTCCGTGAAGGTCTGCTCGCCGCCGCGAAGAGCTTCTTCGAGTATGCCGTCAGCGCCCAGGCCGAGTGCCCCGAGGCCGCCGCCTGTGTCGGCTACGCCTGCCATCGGTTGAACGACGAGGGCGGCGCCCTGTTCTGGCTCCGGCGGGCGCTCCGGCTGGACCCGCAGTATGCCGAGGCGCGGGTGTACCTGGCCAACCTGCTGTACGACCGGGGCGAGACCGAAGCAGCGATGCATCACCTGCACCAGACGGTGCCGGAAGATCATTTCGACGAGCTGGGCATCTGGCGCTACGTCGAACTGAAGAAGACAATCTACCGGCTCGGCGATGACGATCCCGAGCTGCGGCCCTGGTTCGCGCGGCTGGGCGAGGTGACCGGTGACCTCGACGCCACCGATCAGGTCCTGTCCGAGATCGAGGACACGCAGCCCGACGGCACGCAGCGTGACCCGACCCAGCTCGAGCTCTTCGGCACGCTCCTGACCGAATTGCACGCCATGCAGAAGCGACCGGGGCCGGTCGGCATGCATACCGTCACGACGCTCAATGGCAAGACCTTCCGTGGATCATGGGACGAGATCCTGTTCCAGATGAAGGATGCCGAGCGGGAGTTCTCCGAAGGATCGCTGCAGGACTTCATGAGCGACCTGGCCCGCCAGGGCGCGGCCGAAACCGGTGTCGTCATCCCCACCACCGACGCGGAGGCGTTTCTCCGGGGAAGTGCGCAGGCGGGGGTCGTTCGAATCATTCAGTAGGGCGATCAGCGATCAGCGATCCGCGGTCAGCGGTCAGTCGTCAGCCAATGGCCGTTGGCTGTTGGCTTGAAGCGTACAAGATTCGCCCAACCGCCCAACCGCCCAACCGCCCAACCGCCCGACCGCCCAACCGCCCAACCGCCCAACCGCCCGACCGCCCAACCGCCCAACCGCCCAATCGCCCGACCGCCCAACCGCCCAATCGCCCAATCGCCACTCCGGTCAGGCACGGAGGCCTGACCTACTCCCTGCTCCCCGCCCGCCTTACCCTTCCCGCATGACCGCCTCCCCATTGCCATCCTGGACCACCGGTGTCCGCCGCGAAGTGCTACCCAATGGTCTCACCGTCCTCGTACAGCGTGATCGCTCGGCGCCGGTGGCCGCTGTCGTCACCCACGTCAAAGCGGGATTCTTCGACGAGCCTGACGAGTGGGCCGGGATTTCGCATGTGCTGGAGCACATGTTCTTCAAGGGCACGCCGACGCGTGGCGTGGGTCAGATCGCCAAGGAGACCAAAGCGGCTGGCGGTTACCTCAACGCAAGCACCACCTACGATCACACCTCCTACTTCGCGGTACTCCCGGCGGCGCGGCTGCGAGAGGCGGTGACGATCCAGGCCGATGCGCTCATGCACGCATCCGTGAACGCCGACGAACTCGGGCGCGAGCTGCAGGTCATCATCCAGGAGGCCAGACGAAAACTGGATCATCCCGGGGCAGTGACTCACGAGACGTTGCATGAAGTGATGTATGATCACCACCGCATCCGCCGCTGGCGGATCGGCTACGAGAAGGTCCTGGCCGGCTTTACCCGGGCGGATGTCTTCGGCTACTACCAGTCACGCTATGTGCCGTCGCGCACGATCGTCTCCATCGTCGGCGACGTCGAGGAAGACGCCGCACTGGCGCTCGCGCGCGAGACCTACGGCGCCTGGGCCGCCGCACCGGGCGCGGTGAACCCATCCCCCGTAGAGCCGCCGCGCCGCACGGTGCGCGTCCGCACGCTGCGCGGCGACGTGACGCAGGCCGAACT
>JANOFA010000084.1:0-6093 GCA_031413355.1 Gemmatimonadota bacterium
TGATCGTGGTCCTCTGCGCCACTCCCCATCACTTCGAGCGACGCCAGGTCGACCTGAAAGGTCGGATTCTCTATTTCGATCGAGGGCCACTGCCGCAAGTCGTCCGGGGCAAACAGCCCGACGATGCTCGCCATCGCCCCATTCTTCAGGACATTGCCCGTCGGGTTGTCGTAGACCGCGACGACCCGGTAGGGGTGGTTCGCCTTCATCCGGACTCCGTTCCCCCGAACCCCCGGCAGACTCCGGCTCACCTTGCTGACCTTGCCCTGGGCATCCCGGGTCGAGGTGATCCGGGCCAGCTCCTTCCCGGTTACCGCATCCTCCAGCCGGGCCATCACGCCGTAGTCGTGCAGGTGGCCGCCGTAGGCCAGCAGTCGTCCACCCAGCGGGACCTGGAAGTCGTACGTCCTCTGGGACCGTCCGGGGGCGACGTCGTAGGTGTTCGTTCCTCCGACCGTCAGGTTCACGTCCATGTAGATCGGCATGACGTCGACCGGACGCGGATTGAGGTTGGCGGGCGAGTACTCCATTGTCATCGTGAGGCGGACGCCATCGAGATCCACCCCGGTGTCGTTGTGCCATGCAATGTAGAAACCGAGGTTCATCCCCTGGCTGAGCGGGACGCCGATCGTCGCCGGAATTGACGCATCGTCCGTCTCCGTGCCGGCACCGAACAGCCGCTCGGCTGCCTGGTAGAGCAGCTGTCGCCGATCGGAGTTGACCACGACGATGTGGTGCATGAGCCGGCGCGGCAGGATGTTGCCATTACCGTCCCGGACCTCGAGCTTGAACCCGCGGAACCACCCCTCCACCGGCCAGGCAAACCGCATCAGCGGCGTATCGTGGGCCGCGCCCATGTCCATCATCGCGTGATTGGCCATCGGCGGCATGTTCATCAGGTCCCACGGGCCCGCCGAGATGATGACCTCACGGCGGGCGCTGTCCACCCTGACGGAAACGTCCACGTCCGGGGACTGAGCGACCAGAGTGGAGACGGTGCCGGTAGATGCGAGCAGGGCGAGCAGGACCAGCGACGGCGACATGGCGGACTCCTCTGGCCGTAGGGGCCAATTCCGGGGTCAGGTAGTGCGACGCGGCGGAAAATGCAGTGGATCGACCGCATTCTCAAGCCGTCTCACGGCGTGGCGAGGGGAGTCGACCATGGCGGCAATTGGCGGCAGGGCATCACGTCCCGCCGACGAGCCGGCGATCGGGGTCTGGGCGGCGCGCAGCGGGGCCCTGCACAACGCCAGCAGGAGGGGATGCGCATACCGGTCCCTGAGGGAAGAGCGCGATGGGGGTGCACTGAATAGGAAGAAACACCGGTCGGGTTCGGCGAGTTCCCCGTCACAGATTGAGGCGCGGACTGGCAGTCTCTCTTGACAAGTGCCAGTCTTCGTCTATCTTCCACCCCGTCCTTGGCAGTCTGATAATCTGACTGCCAAGCCATTGTCCTCAATAAACTTACGTACCACCGACGTGGAGGCACACCATGGCTATCACCAAGAGCAGGCCGAAGCTCAAGATTCAGCCGCTCGAAGATCGGGTTGTCATCTTCCCGGACGACGAGGCGGAGACCATGCGCGGCGGGCTGTACATCCCCGACACCGCCAAGGAAAAGCCGACCCAGGGCGAGATCCTCGCCGTTGGTCCCGGCCGGGTGGAAAAGGGTGCCCGCGTGCCGATGGATGTCAAAGTCGTCGACAAGGTGCTCTACGGGAAGTACAGCGGCACCGCGATCACCCTCGATGGCGAGGAAGTGGTCATCATCAAGTCGTCGGACATTCTGGCGAAGCTGGGCTGAACGAGCCGTTAGCCGTTGGCCATTGGCCGTTGGCGGGCCTGGCACGACAGCTGGCGGGAGAGAGGACCCGGATTTCACTGCAGTTACCAATGGCTAACGGCCAACGGCCAACGGCCGGTCGCCCTAGCTGCTCTTAAGGAGAAGACACATGGCTGCCAAGGATCTGCTGTTCAACAGCGACGCCCGCTCCAAGCTCAAGCGCGGTGTGGACGCGCTGGCCGACGCGGTGAAGGTCACCCTCGGCCCCAAGGGCCGAAACGTCGTCATCGACAAGAAGTTCGGTTCGCCCACGATCACCAAGGACGGCGTCACCGTCGCCAAGGAAATCGAGCTGGCCGATCCGGTGGAGAACATGGGCGCCCAGATGGTCAAGGAAGTTGCGACCAAGACGAGCGACCTCGCCGGCGACGGCACCACCACCGCCACCGTGCTGGCCCAGGCCATCTTCCGCGAAGGCCTCAAGAACGTCACCGCCGGCGCCAACCCGATGGAGCTCAAGCGCGGCATCGACAAGGCCGTCGAGGCCATCGTGGATGAGCTGAAGCGCATCTCCACCCCGTCCGCGGGCAAGAAGGAAATCGCCCAGGTCGGCACCATCTCGGCCAACAACGACCACGAGATCGGCAAGCTGATCGCCGATGCGATGGAAAAGGTCGGCAAGGACGGCGTGATCACGGTCGAGGAGGCCAAGGGCCTCGAGACCACGCTGGAGACCGTGGAAGGCATGCAGTTCGACCGTGGGTACCTGTCACCGTACTTCGTGACCGATCCGGAGAAGATGGAGGCCGTGCTCGAGGACGCCTATCTCCTGATCCACGACAAGAAGATCAGCGCCATGAAGGAACTGCTCCCGGTGCTCGAGAAGATCGCGCAGACCGGCAAGCCCCTCCTGATCATCGCCGAAGATGTCGAGGGCGAGGCCCTGGCCACGCTGGTCGTGAACAAGCTGCGCGGAACGCTGAAGGTCTGCGCCGTCAAGGCGCCGGGCTTTGGTGACCGCCGCAAGGAAATGCTGACCGACATCGCCAAGCTCACCGGCGGCACGGTCATCGCCGAAGAGCTGGGCTTCAAGCTCGAGAGCGCCAGCGTCAGCCAGCTGGGCCGGGCCAAGCGGGTCGTCATCGACAAGGACAACTCCACGATCGTTGACGGCCGGGGCAAGTCCGAGGACATCCAGGGCCGGATCTCCGAGATCAAGGTCGCGATCGACAAGTCCACCAGCGACTACGACCGCGAGAAGCTGCAGGAGCGGCTCGCCAAGCTCTCCGGTGGCGTGGCGGTGATTCACGTCGGCGCCGCGACCGAGACGGAAATGAAAGAGAAGAAGGCCCGGGTCGAGGACGCGCTGCACGCCACGCGCGCCGCGGTCGAAGAGGGCATCGTGCCCGGCGGCGGTGTCGCGCTGCTGCGCGCCCAGTCCGTGCTGGACAAGGTCAAGGGCTCGGAAGACGAGAAGATCGGCGTCGACATCGTGCGCCGCTCGCTGGAAGAGCCGATCCGCATGATCGCCCAGAACGCCGGCGCCGAAGGCTCGATCATCGTGGCCAAGGTGCGTGAGTCGAAGGACAAGAACTTCGGCTACAACGCCGCGACGGACGTCTACGAGGACCTGGTCAAGGCGGGCGTCATCGACCCGACCAAGGTGACCCGCACGGCGTTGCAGAACGCCGCGTCGATCGCCGGCCTGCTGCTCACCACCGAGTGCGTGGTGGTCGAGCGGAAGGAAGAGAAGTCCGCTCCGGCAGCTCAGGGCGGTGGCGGCATGGGCGGGATGTACTAGGCTCGACCGGGGTTACGGACCGGCCGCAGTCGGCCCGGCTCGTAACCCCACTGCCGATCCAGTCCCGACCAGGGGCTCGGTACGGCACAGCGCCCCGGATTTTGTCCGGGGCGCTGTTTTTTTGGTGGAGGCAGGGGACGGTTATCTTGCGTTTCGGCTGGTCCGGATCCTGCCATGACAGGTCCTGACGGCCAGATCCGGCCGAAAACCGGCCCCAGAGAGGACACATGAGACCTACACTGTCCCGTTTCGTGCTTGCGGTCGCCCTGCTTGTTCCCGTAGTGGCCTCAGCCCAATCGTCAGCCACCCCGGTGCTTGGGACCTGGAAAGCCGATGCGAAAGACCAGGCCCGGAAGGATGCTCCGCGGACGGTTATCGTGCGCGAGGATTCGAGTGCCAGCTACGGGACCGAGACGGTGCGCTGGCGCCTCAAGCCCGACAGCATCATGCTGGCCCTCGGGGGTGAGTGGGTCACCTACCGGATGCAGATCAAGGGCACTCGCCTGACACTCTCCGGCGGGGATCTGGTGAAGCCGGTTTCGCTGTCCCGGATCGGGCCGCCGACTGCGCGGCCCGACTCGATCCCGGTCCCGCCCGATCCCGATCAGCCCTGACCTATCCCTGCGGTACGGGCAATCCTGCGGGTTGCCCTGCGGCATCGGCCATCGGCCGCTGCAAGCTCACATGCCCTTCCCGGGACGGAATTTCAGGGTGGCTCCACCCTTCACCTTCGCCGCCTTCGCGTTATCCACGCTGCGGCCGACCAGGGACTTGAGCTTCTTGGCTGGTTTCTTTCCTTTGGGAGTCATCTGATTCTCATTGGGTGAGGGTGGGGTCTGTGGTGCGACCGTGTGCAGTGGATCCGACGACCATAAATGTGAAATGCCCGAGGCGGTTGTCAAGCCACCGATCCCGGTCGAATCGGCACTGGTGCGCCGTCATTCGATTACCGCAGTGCGATGGGCTCCAGCGCCTCGTGTTGCGGGGCAACGAACAGCTGAGTGCCGTTGCCCGCCTGCTTCAGCACCGGGGCCACCGCGGCGGTGGCCTCCGCCGGCGTGTTGCAGCGCGCGCTCAGATGGGCCAGCACGACGACCTCGAGGCCCGGGTGGCTCACTTCGCCTAACAGCTCCGCGGCGGCGCGGTTCGACAGATGGCCGCTGCTTCCGGCAATCCGCTCCTGCACCACCGGCGGGTAGTCGCTGGTCCGAAGCAGCACATCGTCGTGGTTGGCTTCCAGCACAATCGCATGCGACTCGCGCAGGAGATAGCGGACCGCCGTGGTCGGTCGGCCGAGGTCATAGGCGATCGCGATCCGGTGACCTGTCGCGGTGCGGATCGACAGCGCCACCGGTTCTGCCGCATCGTGACTGGTGGGGCACGCCTCGATGAGAAAGCTGCCGTGGCGGATGCCGCCCATGATCGCAAGCGGGAAAAACGCCACCGTGGGCATCTTTGCCCGCAGCCGATCCCAGGTGCCGGTGGATGCCAGGACCGGAATGCGGAGGGTCTGCGCCAGGCGGGCGACACCAGCGGTGTGATCGCCATGCTCGTGGGTGATCACGATGCCGACCAGGCGGGACAGGTCGAGTCCCGTCGCCGTCGCCCGCCGGGTGATTTCCCGGGCACTGAACCCGGCATCCACCAGCAACGCCTCATTCCCGGTCGCGATGGCAAAGGCGTTCCCCGCCGAGCCGGAGCCGAGGGCGTACAGCGTCGTCACGGCGTCCGCAGGCGGTGATAGGTGCGCCGCAGGGAGGCGGCGCGTTCGGGGGTGAAGGGGACATTCCGCCTCGGCAGCACCCGCTCAGCCACACGCAGGAAGCCGGCCTCCGTCATGTACTCCGCGGCGTCGCTGCCCCACGCCATCGGCGGGATGTACTTGGGTGCGTTCGGTGCTCCGAACAGGTTTGCGCCGGCCCCGATCACCGTGCCGGTCGGAAGCAGCGAGCCGATGGCGGTCTTGGCATGATCACCGATCAGCGCACCGAGAAACTGGCGGCCGGTCGGGATCCGCTCGCCCGCGACGGTGAGGGCAATCTCGCCATAGGTATTCTTGAGGTTGGAGGTCGTCGTCCCGGCCCCGAGGTTCACCCAGTGGCCCAGCACCGAGTGACCCACAAATCCATCATGCCCCTTGTTGCTGTAGCCGAGGAAGAGGCTGCTGGAGACTTCGCCCTTCACGACCACGCGCGGCCCGAAAACGCTGGTTCGCAGGTGCCCCGCCGAGCAGGCGCGCATCGGCGCCGGCATAGAGCGGCCCCTCCAGCCGGGCGCCGTGCCGAACTTCGACACCCGCTTCCAGAACGACGGCACCACCGCGGGTATCGAAGACGACACCCGGCTCCACGATCGCGCCGCGGCAGAGCACCAGGGAAGGATCGCCAATGACGATGCTGGCCGCCGGTACCGGGTCGACCTCGCCATTCCTGAATCCCAGCGCATCGGGGGCGAGGAACCGTTCGAGCGCGGTGATGAGGTCGAAGCTGCCGTTGAGCACCAGCCCGTC
>JANOFA010000085.1:0-1087 GCA_031413355.1 Gemmatimonadota bacterium
CCGCCAGCCGGCCGAAGAGTTCATGCAGGTGAATTTCGGCCCCGCCAGCCTGCGGATTCTCCCGATCCTGCCAATTGACCAGCAGGATGTTCATAGCCGTCCGACGGCGTGCGCCACCCGATCGAGGACGCCGTTGACGAAGCCCGGGGCCTTGGCACCGCCAAACCAGTGCGCCAGCTGGACCGCCTCGTCGATGGCGACACGCGGCGGCACCACGCCCTGCATCAGTTCATGGATCCCGATCCGCAGGATGTTCCGCTCCACCGCGGCGATGCGATCCAGCCGCCAGTTGTCGGCCGCCATCGCCGCCTGGCGATCGAGTTCGTCCCGATCCCGGACCACCGCCTCGGCCAGCGCCTCCGCCTGATCATACACGGCGGGATCGGGCCCCGTCAGCCGGGCCAGCCGGGTCACCGCATCCTTCAGGTCCACCGTGCCGATTTCGTAGGAGTAGAGGATTTGCAATGCCCGTGCGCGGGCCTTGGTCTCAGTGCGCAGCATGCAACCCCCGAAGCTGGGCGAGCGCGTCTGCTGTGCGGATCGCCGCCTCGGTCGCTTCATATCCCTTGTTGCCCGCCGCACCGCCCGCGCGGGCGAGTGACTGCTCCATGGTCTCGGTGGTCAGGACGCCGAAGGCAACCGGCAGGCCGTGGTTCGTCGCCACGGTCGAAAGGCCGCGGGCCGCTTCACCGGCGACAAATTCGAAATGGGCCGTCTCGCCCCGCACCACGCAGCCGAGCCCGACGATCGCGGCATAACGGCCTGTCATGGCCGCCGCCGCCGCCGCGCCGCCAAGTTCGAACGCGCCCGGCAGCCAGACCACATCCACGTCGCTTTCGGCGACGTTGGCGGCGCGACAGCATTCCAGCGCGCCGTCCAGCAATCGACTGGTGACACGCTCGTTGTATTGGCTCACGAAGATCGCGATCCGTCCGATGGCACGAAGCTGTCCCCTGATTTCAGGCATGAATCAGTGATTCAGCAGGTGACCAAGCTTGTCGCGCTTGGTATCGAGGTAGGCCCGATTCTCCAGGTGCGGGTCGCTGATCAGCGGCACCCGCTCGACGATCTCGAGACCGTAGCCGTC
>JANOFA010000086.1:0-2903 GCA_031413355.1 Gemmatimonadota bacterium
ACGGAGGCCCGACCTACGTCGCCTCCCGCCTGCCGCCACTCGTCGGGCACGGAGGCCCGACCTACATCGCCTACCGCCTACCGCCTGCCGCCACTCGTCGGGCACGGAGGCCCGACCTACATCACCGCCTGCCGCCTACACATAGTTCGGATAGCTCGCATCATACATCCGGCTCCGGATTGCCCCCGGCAGATCCGCCGGCCGGGCGGCACCCGCCAATCCGTCGGCATAGGCCACCTCCGCGACCGCCGTCGCGATCCTGGCCGATACCTCCCTGATTTCCGATAGCGGCGGGAAGAGCAGCCCCTGGTCCAGGGCGGCCTGGGGGACCTGTTCCGCCAGGGTGCCCGCGGCGGCGAAGAACATCGAGTCGGTCACTCGGCGGGCCATCGAGACGATGACCCCCAGGCCGAGGCCGGGGAAGATGTAGGCGTTATTCCCCTGGCCTGTCCGGAAGGTGCGCCCCTGCAATGTGACCGGCGGGAAGGGACTGCCGCCCGCCACGATCGCCCGTCCATCGGACCACTGATACGCCTGTTCGGCGGTGCACTCGGACTTGCTGGTGGGGTTGGAGAGCGGGAAGATGATCGGTCGCGGGTTGACTCGGGACATCGCCTTCACCACCTCTTCGGTGAACGTCCCCGGTTGCGCCGAGACGCCGACGATCGCGGTGGGCCGGATCGACTCCACCGCCTGGAGCAGGGTGGCGGCACCGGCATGCGCATGGGCATAGGGCAGCTTGTACTCGGTGAGGCCCGCGCGCCCGGCCACGACGAGCCCCGCCCGGTCGATCAGCCATGAGTGGCGCCGGGCATCCGCTGTGGAATGGCCTTCCCGCTCCAGCGCCGAGGCGATGAGATCGGCGATACCGGTCGCGGCGGACCCCGCGCCAAGGAACAGGACCCGCTGCTCCGCCAGCGGCTGGCCGGTGATCCGGGTGGCGGACAATAGGCCCGCCAGCGTCACGGCCGCTGTCCCCTGGATGTCGTCGTTGCAGCAGCACACCCGGTCACGGTAGCGCGCCAGCAGGTTGATGGCGTGCTCGGTCGCGAAGTCCTCAAACTGGATGATCGCGCCGGGAAAGACCTCCTGCACCCCCTGCACGAACTCCTCGACCAGCGCAATCTACGCCTCGCCCCGCACCCGGGTGCGGGTCAGGCCGAGATACAGCGGGTCATCGCGGAGCTCGGGGCGCTCGGTCCCTACATCCAGCGTAATCGGCAGGCAGAGCGCCGGGTCGATCCCGGCACAGGCGGTATAGAGCGAGAGCTTGCCGATCGGGATGCCCATCCCGTTGGCCCCGAGATCGCCCAGACCCAGGATCCGCTCGCCGTCCGTCACCACGATGATGCCGACGTTGGGCTCCGGCCAGTTGCGCAGGATGTCCCGGACAAGACCCCGATCCTCGATGGAGATGTACAGCCCGCGCGGCCGGCGGAAGATGTGGCCGAACTCCCGGCACGCCTCGCCGACGGTGGGGGTGTAGATGATCGGCATCAGCTCTTCGATATTGGCGATGATGGCCCGGTAGAAGAGGTGCTCATTCCGGTCGTGCAGGCTCGCCAGGTAGATGTACTGCTCCAGCGGATTCGGCTTGCGCCGCAGGGTCTCCATGACCCGCGCCACCTGCGCCTCCGGGGTTGTCACCCGCGGCGGCAGCAGGCCCCGAAGTCCGAGCGCGTCCCGTTCCGCCGCGGTGAAGGCGGTGCCCTTGTTGAGTCCGGGATGGTGCAGGTAGTCGAGGGGGGTGTGGGGCATGGGGCCTCGATGGGCGAAGTGAAAGGCGCGTTCGGCGTTCAGCAGTCAGCGATCAGCAGTCAGTATTCAGCGTTAAGCGGCTAGCATCCAGCGATTGACCTTCCGCTGACTGCTGATCGCTTACCGCTTAATGCTCACCCAGCATCACCCGCGCATCCACCGCCATCGCGCCGTCGCCGAACGCCAGCACCGGATTCAGGTCCAGTTCGGCGATCTCGGGGAAGTCCACCGCCATTCGGGCCACGCGCAGCAGCACCTCTTCCAGCGCATGCAGGTCGGCGGCCGGCGCACCCCGCAGCGCCTGGAGAATCCGGACGCCGCGAAATCCCCGCAGCATGTCACCGGCCTCGAGCCGGTTGATCGGCGCCAGCCGGAAGACCACGTCGCCCAGGACCTCGACCAGCGTGCCGCCGAGCCCGAACATCAGGAGTGGTCCGACGATGGGATCTCGTGACACACCGACGATCAGCTCCCGGCCGCCCCGCACCATCTTCTGCACCAGCACGCCGGAGATCGCGGCGCCGGGCGCCACCCGTGCGGCGCCGGCGAGGATCGTGGCGTAGGCGTCGCGCGCCTCCTGCGCGTTGCCGATGCCGACCTGGACGCCGTCGGCTTCGGTCTTATGGACGATCGCCGGGGCCACGATCTTGAGCACGACGGGGAAGCCGATCCGCTCCGCCTCGGCGACCGCCTGTTCCGGCGAGCGGGTGAGAACCGCCGGCGCCGTCGGAATCCCGTAGCTCGCCAGCAATTCAAGCGACTCGATCTCGTCCAGTCGGGATCGGCCCGGTGCCCGCGCGCCGTTGAGGATGGCGCCCGCCCGGGCCCGGTCCACGGTGAGCGTTTCCGCGGCCGGCACCGGACGTTCCCGCCATTCCCGGTAGCGGCAGAGTGCCGCCAGTGCGCGCGCCGCCGACTCGGGAAAGATGAATGCGGGAATGCCGACCGAGTGCAGCTCCGCCTTGCCCTGCGGCATCCGCGGCACCGAGTCGACCGCGCTCCACATCCTGCGCATCCTGCAGGAAGAGGCGATGAAGGAAAACAGCGCGCAGGTCGTCGCGCAGCCCTTGCCGGCCTTCGCCCGCAGCTTCTCCTTCGAGCGCTCCAGCTTCGCCTGTTTGCGTTCATCTGCGCGCTGCAGCCGG
>JANOFA010000087.1:0-1362 GCA_031413355.1 Gemmatimonadota bacterium
CCTTACGATGTGAAGGATATTATTCATGCGATTGTAGATAATACCGAATTCTTTGAAGTTCACCGGAATTTGTGATCAGCCCGGCATGACTCGCGTCGTCGGCATCGACCCCGGTACCGTGTCGATAGACCTCTGCGGCCTGGTTGACGGCGTTGTCTGGCTCGATCAGAGCTTGCCGACTCAGCCGACCCTCGCTGACCCCACCGCGCTCCTCGCCCTCCTCACCTCCGACGGCCCGCCCGACCTCATCGCCGGCCCCTCCGGCTACGGCCTGCCGCTGGTGCACGCCGATCAGGCCACCGAATCCGACCTGCGCCTGGCCTACCTCGCCGCCGACGGCGAGCCCGGCGGGCTCGGCGGCCTCAGGCGGCTGGCACGACTGTGCGCCAGCGCCGGCCTGCCGCTGGTCTACACGCCCGGTGTCATTCATCTCTCGACGGTGCCTTCGCACCGCAAGCTGAACCGCGTCGACATGGGGACAGCCGACAAAGTGGCCAGCGCGGCGCTTGCCATTCACGACCAGGCCGAACGACTCGGCGGCCAGGCTGAGCACGCCAGCTTCATTCTGCTCGAACTCGGTGGCGCTTTTACCGCCGCGCTTGCCGTGGACCGTGGCGCCATCATCGATGGGATCGGCGGGAGCAGTGGCCCGATCGGGTGGCGCGCCGCCGGAGCGTGGGATGGCGAAGTGGCCTATCTGTCAGGCAGCGTGAGCAAAGAGATGCTGTTCCGCGGCGGCCTGGAAGACGCGGGCGGCGTCGGCCTGAGGGCGTACATCGAGGGAGCACACAAGGCGGTCCTGACGCTGACGGCGGCGCTGCCCCAGCCCCGGGAGATTCTGCTGTCCGGACGGCACGCGGCGGATGAAACGCTGCGCGAGGCGCTGGAGGCGCGACTGTCGGAGATCGCGCCGGTTCGCCTGCTCCGGGGATTCGCCACCGTCGCCAAACAGGGGGCGCAGGGAGCGGCGCTGATCGCGGATGGCTTGCTGGGAGGGCGGAGCGCGCCGATCGTCGAGTCGCTGCGACTGCGCGAGTCGAGTGGCACGGCGCTGGACTACCTGCGCGTGATCTCGCCGGACGACGCGCGAAAGCGGATCGGGATCGGCTGAGCCCACACACCGCTAGGGAAGCTCTGAACAAGATCCCGGAGCGGGGCGAGGCCGCAGGGATCCCGGAGGGCGCGTGCGTAGCTGGCCCTCACGACGCCACTGTCACGAATACAAAGCCGAGCGCCCGCAGGGCCTTTTCGGTTTAGAGTTGGCCCCGAGGTTATTTTGAGTTCAACACCCATATGGAAAGCGATGATGTGCGCCAATGTAGTCTTGCCCAATCCAGGTGGGCCGCACAATAAAGTGTGATC
>JANOFA010000088.1:0-1352 GCA_031413355.1 Gemmatimonadota bacterium
CCGGTGGCGGACTCGCCGAGAACCTCGTGGCACTCTATGCGTGGTTCCTGTCGGAGATCGTCGCGGTCGGGGTTCGGGGCGAGATCGACCGTCTCGATCGGTTGATCCAGCTCGTGACCGAGCTGCACCAGGCGTGGGATCAGGCCGCGGCCGAGGTCATGGCCGGCGAAGCGGTCGCGAATCCCGCATGAGCGACCTCCCGGAGTCTGGCTATCGCGCGGCGGTCGCCGGGCTCGACCAGCAGCGGGCCGGCTATCGCCGCCTTACCGCACTGACCGATGCCGAGCGGGCGGTACTCCCGAACGAGGATCTCACGATGCTGGCCGATTTGGCGGGCGCGGGCGACGACCTGCTCCCCGGACTGGAACGGGGTGCGGAGGACATCCGGGCCGGGACCGCCGGGCTAGGCCAGGCAGTGGGCCCGAGAGCTGACGCGCTCCGCGCCATGGTTGCCGGGACCATGGCCGATGGCCGTGCCACGAGTACAGCGCTCATGCGGCTGATCCGGGAGGTCCGGGCCCGGCGGGATGTGGTGGTGAGGGAGCTTCAGGGGCTGGATCCGGAGGAGCCGGTCAGCTCGGTTGATAGGCGGGGGTAGGGACTCAAGTTTCCGGTTGCCCGGTCGATACTGCCGGGTAGAGGGAACCGGACCTGGGAGGTCACATGGCAACGATCGAAGCAGTCGCAGTCCGCGGGGCAGAGCGCAATCTCCCCCCGGCGAAGTACTTCGGGGGACGCAGCGTGGCCGAGCCCGATCGCGGTCCGCCGGCATCGGCCCCTCAGGATGTCGTGCAGGTCTCGGACGTCGCCCGGTCGCTGGCACGCGGCGGGGTCGTGGAACTGCAGCTCTCCCCCGAGATGCTGCGCAAACTGATGGCCGCACCGGAGCCGCCAGCCGGTCAACTGGCCGCACCCAATCGAGTGAAACCATGAGCATCGATCCGACTGCCCCGAAGCCGCTCTCCGGCCCGCGCCCCGAACCGGGCAGCGGCAAGGAAGTGCGCCAGGGTGGCGACATGCGCATCGGCGTTCCCAGGCACGACAGTCGGGGCTCCGAACGCACCACCGGCGACCACATCCAACTGTCAGACGAAGCCCGCGCCGCCAGTGCCGCCCATGAGGGGGCCAGTGCCTCGGGGCTCTCCACCAGTCGCCTGCGGGACATCCTGCAGCGCCTGACCTCCGGATTCTACGACACTGCCCAGGTGCGCGACACGGTCGCCCGCCGGGTGCGCGATGAGCAGGACTCCTAGGGCGCCGGCCGAAATCTTCCCCGCATCTCGCGTTCAATCTCGACGCCGTGATGCCGCGCGGGCGCACCGACCGGGCCACGATCGACGCTGCCTTCCACC
>JANOFA010000089.1:0-1691 GCA_031413355.1 Gemmatimonadota bacterium
GCCTGGGGAGGGGCGGCGCAGTGCCCCTCCGCCCAGCGCCATATGCAGGAGAAGGACAGGAAGGACGGGTCGTGTTGCAGTACCGCAGTTCCATTCAACCAGGGAGGACCGTATGAACCCGAAGAAGCCCGGCTCCACCGAGAAGCCGCAGGACCTGCCCAAGAAGGCGATCAAGCCGGAGACCGCCGATCAGGTCCGCGGTGGCCGAGCCCGCAGCGGCGGCGACGATGATGACCTGGAGGAGCTGGAGGTGCAGCGGTAGGCCGGAAACCGATTTCCAAGGGCCGGGCGCTTGCGGGCGCTTTGGCCCGAGGAAGCCGGGGCTAGCCGCAGGCTTCCCCGGCCTCGCGAGGCAGCACCGTGATGCCGACCGTGAGAAAGGCCACCTGCGCCCGGACCGATCGGAGTCTGAGCTGATCCGCGAGCAGGCAGCCGGGCACTCGGAGACGCGGGCCGGGGAGGGTGGGGCGAACCGAAGCTTGCGCGAGGTGCCCCGCCAGGTCCCAGGGATGCGTCGCGAGCGCGTCAAGCGATTTCTGCCGCAGCAGATCGAGCGCCCCGCTGCACATCCTCCCCGACGTCGTGATGTCCGGCGACGTGAGCACCAGGAGATTGCTGCGGATGGCCGGAACCCCACTGACGCGGACCGGGCAGGCGAGCGGCCCGCTCTGGGCGGTGGCCAGGAGCACCACCCGCGCCCCTTCCACTCGGAAGGTATTGGCACCCGGCTGCAGTGTGAGCGAAACGAACTTGCCTGGATCCTGCGCCAATGCCTCCTCGACCAGATGGCGTCCCTCCGCGGCGGTCACCCTGACCTCCTGATCCTTCGTGACGCTGGCCTCCTGCACCTGCCCCGCGAGCGTCGGCGGGGCGCCGCCGAGGCAGGCGATGATCCATCCCGCGCTCACTATCTTCCGTACCAGCATCCGTGCTCCCTTGTCGTGCGCTGTCCGGCGTTCACGGCGATAACCCGTTGGTGAACAGTAGTGGAAGTTCCGAACGCCGCAGATGATCACCGCAGTTCCATCCGGAGAGATTCATGGCTCACCTGCAGCGTTGCGCCCTGCTCCTGCTCTGCGCCCCCTTGCTCCTTGCCGCACAGGAAGCTCCCGGCTGGCGGGTGCACGAGATGACCAGGCCGCATCCAGCGTCGATCGCGACTGCCGCGGTGATTCCGGCGGCACCGCCTGCCGGCGCTGTCGTCCTGTTCGACGGCACCAGCCTCAGGCACTGGGTCGGCGCGGATGGGAAGCCGGCGCGCTGGACGCTGGGCAAAGGCTACTTCGAAGTGCGGCCCGGCACGGGCACCCTCACGACAGTCGATTCCTTTGGCGACATGCAGCTCCACCTCGAGTGGGCCGCGCCGCTGCCGGCGAAAGGCGAGGGGCAGGACCGGGGCAACAGCGGTGTCTTCCTGATGGGGCGCTACGAGCTGCAGATTCTCGATTCCTGGCATAACGAGACCTACACTGATGGGCAGGCGGGGGCGATGTACGGCCAGCACCCGCCGCTCTTCAATGCGTCGCGACCGGCGGGGGTGTGGCAGAGCTACGATGTCTTCTTCCGCCGGCCCCGCTTCGATGCCGCCGGTGCGCTGGTCACGCCGGCGCGGGTCACGGTACTGCAGAACGGTGTGCCGGTGCAGAACAACGTCGAGCTGTTCGGGCCCACCTCGTGGCTCAGTCGCCTGC
>JANOFA010000090.1:0-3034 GCA_031413355.1 Gemmatimonadota bacterium
CCGCACTGGTGCATCTGCGAGATGACGGCGTCCCTGCCGTCGCCCTCGTTCTCACCGCGCTGGTCGCCCCGGTGCGTGAGACCATCGGAGGCGAGGCCGCCGATGCCATCCAGCGTGCCGGCCGCGCTGCCCGGCAGGCGCCCGTCCCGGCCCGCTGACCTCCGCATCTGCCTATCTTCCGACCCATGCGGCCCAGCAATCTTCCTCCGGCGGATCGTCCGCCATCTGTCGCCGAGTCGGTCGTGGCCCGGATGGATTCACGCCAGGCGGCTGGCTCCATCGGCGATACCGTCCCGACCGGCTTTCCCTCCCTCGACCAGCTGCTGGGCGGCGGCATCCGACGGCAGGACCTGGTCGTCCTCGGCGGCGATGTCGGCAGCGGGAAGTCGAGCCTCGCGCTCGCGATCGCGTTCCGCGCCGCCGGCCTCGGCACGCCGGTGACGCTGCTGTCGGGCGAGATGTCGGAGGAGCGGCTCACCGAACGGGTGCTGGCGCTGGATGGGCGAGTGTCGGTCGATGCGCTGCGGAGCGGAGCACTCGATGATGTGAGTCGCGCGGCGATTGGAGCGGCGGCGCTCCGGCTGCGGGATCTGCCGCTCCATTTCCGGCCACTCACCGGCGAGCAGTTCGGCGAGGTCGCCGCCGCGCTCGATACCGTCCCGCGCCGGGGGCTGCTGGTGCTGGACGACCTGCAGATGACGGCGGGGCCCGGACCGGCGGAAACGACCGAGGAACGGCTCGCCCAGGTGGTACGGGCCCTCAAGTCCCTCGCGCTCGAACGGGAAGTCGCCATCCTCGCGGTCGCACAGCTGCCGCGGTTCCATCCGGGACGGCGCGATCCCCGCCCCCAGCTCGAAGATCTGGGCGGGCTGGGCGTGGTGAAGCAGACGGCGGATGTGGTGTTGGCGCTGTACCGGGAGGAGATGTACCGGCCCGGGTCCGGCGTGGATGGAGCGGTGGAATTGATCGTCGCCAAGAACCGCAACGGACCCACCGGCTATCTCGATCTCTACTTCTACCGCCACTGGCTCCGGTTCGAGGACATGCTTGATCCGGACCGCTGACCCACCGGCCCGACGGCGCTAGCTGCCGGGCTTGGCGCCTGCAATATCGACGAAGCTGCCCGCCGCACCATCGGCCTTTCGCACCGTCACCCAGAGTGACGGGCCGGCCTGTTCCGCGTAGAACGAGACCACGCTATCCGCCGTCGTCACATCACTGACCAGGGTCCACGGCGCGCGGCTGAAGACGTTGCGGTAATAGTCGGCGACGTCGGCCGGCGATCCGGTGCTGCGGAAACGCAGCTTGAGGGCATCTTCGCCTCCTTCCTTCAAGATCAGCTCACCCGCAGGCGGCACAGGCAGATTCGGCATCGCCTCGGAGATGTCCACCTGCTTCTTGGGTTCGCTGCAGCCGGCGAGGACGAGCGTCAGGACAAGCGGGCGGAGGAGTCGCATAGGGTGGGGAGCTTAGCGGGGGGAGCGTGGAGGGGGCAAGGAGGCGCCGGCGGTAGGCGGTAGGCGGCAATAACATACTTGACACACCCAGCCTCGGGTGTTAGTTTTGGTCCATGAACACTGCATCCGACTCCCCCGCCACTCTGCTCGAAGCCATCCGGCACTTTGCCGACGCGGACGCCAGCCTCGATTTCATGATCGGGATGCGTTGGCCGAACGGCATCACCTGCCCGCATTGCGATGCTGCCGAGCCCAGTTACCTCAAGACTCGGCGTATCTGGAAGTGCAAGGAATGCCGCAAGCAGTTCTCGATCAAGGTCGGGACGATTTTCGAGGACAGCCCCATTGGCCTCGACAAGTGGCTTCCCGCCCTCTGGATGCTGGCCAACTGCAAGAACGGCATCAGCAGCTACGAGCTGGCCCGCGCCCTGGGGGTGACCCAGAAGACCGGTTGGTTCATGCTTCACCGTATCCGCTTGGCCATGCAGACCAAGACCTTCGCGAAGATGAAGGGCGAGGTCGAGATTGATGAGACCTACATTGGCGGCAAGGCCGGCAACATGCACAAGGTGAAGCGGGCTCGCGTCCAGAAGGCCCCTTTTGCGGCCAAGGCCGCTGTGGTCGGTGTCCTGAGCCGTGGCCCCAAGGGCAAGAGCCGCATCCGCGCCGTCGTCAAGGCGGACGTGAAGCGCACCACCCTGCACGCTGTGGTCCGGGAGAGTGTCGAAGTTGGCACCGCCATCTACACCGACGCCCACCCGTCCTACCGCGAGCTTGGCCCCGACTACCACCATGCGGTTGTGGATCACGGCATCACCTACGCGGTTGGTCAGGTGCATACCAATGGCCTCGAAAACTTCTGGAGCCTGTTCAAGCGCACCTTGCGCGGCACCTACGTCAGCATTGATCCCGGTCACTTGGCTCGCTACCTCGATGAACAGGTGTTCCGCTTCAACAACCGCAAGGGCACTGACTGCACCCGATTCCTCGACGTGGCGGCGGCGATCATCGGCAAGCGCCTGACTTACGCCGGGCTGATCCTCAACGGGAACTGGCAAACGTGCTGAACTCCGCAAGCCGCATGTGAAGCGCGGCGGAAAGAAGAAACGATGAAAGACATTCCCAATCCACGGGGGTCCAACAAGACCCCCATGGAGCGGTTGGCCGACCTGACACGGCGCATTGTTGCCGTGCCCAAGACGGAACTGCCGACGAAGCGGAAGCCGAAGGCAGAGCGTCACGGCAAATGAGTGAATGGGCATCTAGCGGCGCCGTTAAGATCGAACGGGCCAAAGAGCACATCAACAATCTCATGGCCGAGGTTGATGCCCTCATGGAATCCGAACCGTACAGTATTACGGCCGAGGATAACCCGGAGACCAGGTTTCGCATTTACCGGGCGCACGTCCGCGACAAGCCGCCCATCCGGTGGGGGGCAATTGCGGGTGACGCAATTCATAACCTCCGCTCCTCCCTTGATGTTCTTTGGCGCATCGTTTTGCCTGACGGCAAGAACCGACGGCGCAAGGATGGCTACCCCGTCCTCAAGAGTGCCCACGAGTTTGAAACCCGTTTTA
>JANOFA010000091.1:0-2376 GCA_031413355.1 Gemmatimonadota bacterium
GCGCGCCACCGGCGAGGGTGTGGCATGGCGCGGCGTGCGCGCGCCCACCGCCTCGGTCAGCGTCGGGGTCAACGCGGCCGCCCGACCCGAGCTCGGCATCGGGATCCGGGTGGATTCGCTGCTCGCCGGCCGCTTCGTGCTGCAGGATGTGAATGCGCTGCTGGGCGGCTATCAGGACAGCCTGCACTGGGGGGTCGAGACATCACTGAATGGCGTGGCGCGGGTGTCCGGCACCGGCTCCTGGTGGAATCCCGGTGACAGCGCCCAGCTTGCCATCGACAGCATCCGCCTGGCCCTCCCGCGTCACGACTGGCGGCTGCGCGCGCCCGGTACCGTGACGTTCCGCGATGGCCACATCGACCTGACGCCGCTGGACCTCGAGGCCACCGACGGGTCAGGCACGGTCTCGCTCGCGGGCCGCCTTCCCCGTACCATGCCGGGGGACCTGCGAGTGGAAACGGTCGGGCTCGAGCTGCAGGACATCTACGCGCTGCTCGAACTGGATACCACCGGTATCGGTGGTAGCGTGCAGGTTGATCTCGTCGTTGGCGGCACCGCCGCCTCGCCGACGTTCCAAGGGACGGCGTCGGTGGCGGACCTCGCGTTCGGTGAGCTCGGCTCGCCCTTCGTGCAGGGTATCGTCAATTACTCGGATCAGCTGCTCGACGCGAATCTCCTGATGTGGAAGACGGGCGTGCCGGTCCTCCGGGTCGAGGGGCGGCTCCCGCTTGACCTTGCGCTGCAGGCGGTGCCGCGCCGCCAGCTCGATGGACCCCTCTCGGTGCGGGTGATCGCGGACAGCACCGACCTCAGCCTGGTCGAGGCGTTCACCCGCAATTTGCGCGGGGTGCGCGGCACCCTGCAGGCGGATGTCGAAGTTGCCGGCACCTGGGACCGACCGGAATTGCGCGGCGCCGTCAGGCTGCAGGAGGTGTCCGCCACGGTGCCGGGACTCGGCGTGCGCTATCAGGAGGTGAATCTTGCGGCCCACCTTGCTGGCGACTCGATCCGGGTAGATTCGCTGTTCGCCCGGAGTGGCGAGGGCACCCTGCGATCGACCGGCGGCATTCGCCTGATCCGACTGACCGATCCGATCTTCGACCTGACACTCATCGCCCGGCGCTTCCGGGTACTCGACGTGCGCCGCTTCCTCACCCTGGATGCGAGCGGCACCGTGACGCTGACCGGTCCGGTGCTCCAGCCGCGCCTCACGGGGCGGATCACCGCCGATGAGGGCAACCTGCACTTCGCCGATCTGCTCACCAAGCGCATCGTGGACCTGGAGAATCCCGGCGATTCGGGGCTGATCGACCTCGACCTGGTTCGCGCCGAGCGGCTGGGGGCCAACTTCCAGAGCCGGTTCCTCGACTCGCTCACGATCAACACGCTGCGGATCCAGATGGGCGAGAGCTTCTGGCTGCGCTCGAGTGAGGCAAACATCCAGCTCGACGGCGACCTCACCGTCAACAAGACCCGCGACCGCTACCGCTACGACGGCACGCTGAACGCCGTGCGCGGAAACTATACTCTGCGAATCGGTGGTGTGGTGTCGAACGACTTCACCGTCGAACGCGGGACGGTGCGCTACTTCGGGACCCCGGACCTGAACGCCGACCTGGACATCGAGGCGCGGCATGAGGTCATCGCCGCGATCACCAATGAGGAGATTCCCGTCATCGCCCGCATCACCGGCACGATGCTGCAGCCCAAGCTGGAGCTGGCCAGCCCCGCGACATCCAGCCGACCGGCGCTGTCCCAGACCGAGCTGGTGTCCTACCTGATGTTCGGCCGCCCCACGTTCAGCCTGCAGGGACCGAACGGCCAGGGCAGCCAGTATGCGGCGGTGCAGGCTGGTGTCGCCTACCTCACCAGCGCCTTCTCGAGCGAACTGCAGCGGACCCTGATCAGCGACCTCGGCGTGCCGATCGATTACCTGGACATCCGGACCGGTGGGGTGGGTGGCGGCGGCATCGCCGGGCAGGGCGGTTCGGCCCAGGTGGCGACCGTGGCGGCCGGCTGGCAGCTCGGCCGTCGGTGGTTCGTGACGCTGGTCGCGGACCTGTGCACCAATACGCAGCGATTCTATCCCAACGCCGAGTTCCGGATCAGTCGCGGGCTCCGGCTCAAGACCAGCGTCGAACCGACCTACTCCTGCCAGGCGGCCAGCACGTCGCCCACCTTTTCGGCAAGCAAGTATCAGGTGGGCCTCGACTTGCTCTGGGAACGGGAGTACTGACCGGTGACTCGGGCGCTCATCATCACCAATCCCGCGGCGGCCCGGACCGCTGAGCGCACCGTGCAGTCGGTGATGGACACGTTGCGGCAAGGCGGCTGGCAGGTGGAACTGCGGGCGACGGGTGGGCCGGGCGATGCGCG
>JANOFA010000092.1:0-3741 GCA_031413355.1 Gemmatimonadota bacterium
GACGTCGAGCGCGGTGTTGTCCTTCAGCGCCGCCTGCTCCGCATTGGCCACCGCCGAGCGCAGCGTCTTGGCGATCTGGCGGGCCGCCAGCTTCTTGCTGAAGCGGAGGATCGCGTAGGCCTCGTTCACGTTCTTGCCGCGGATCAGGTCCACCACGAGCCGCATCTTCCGCGGCGACTGGCGCACCCCCCGCTGTATCGCACGGGCTTCCATGGTCATTCCGCCTTGGCCTTCTTGTCGGCCACGATCTTGCCGCTATGCCCGCGGAACAGCCGGGTCGGGGAGAATTCACCGAGCTTGTGACCGACCATGTTCTCGGTCACATAGACCGGCACGAACTTGTTGCCGTTGTGGACCGCAAAGGTGTGGCCGACGAACTCGGGCAGGATGGTGCTCGCCCGGCTCCACGTCTTGACCACCTTCTTGTCGTTCTTGGCGTTCAGCTGCTGGACCTTGGCCAGGAGCGACGCCAGCACGAACGGACCCTTCTTGATACTGCGCGACATCAGTTACCCCCCCCGGTGGCCTTGCCCCGGCGCCGACCGCGGACTACGAACTGGTTGGACTTCTTCTTGGCGTCTCGGGTCTTCTTGCCCTCGACCTTGCCCCACGGGCTGACCGGCGGACGGCCACCCGACGTCTTGCCCTCACCACCACCCAGCGGATGGTCGACCGGGTTCTTGGCGACGCCGCGGACTCGGCCCTTCCGGCCCAGCCAGCGCGTCTTGCCCGCCTTGCCGCGCGAGAGCAACTCGTGCTCCCCGTTGCCGACTTCACCGATCGTGGCGATGCACTTCATGTGCACCCGGCGCGTTTCCGTCGAACGCAGCCGCAGGGTGACATAGTCACCCTCCTTGGCCACCACCTGCGCACTGGTGCCCGCCGAGCGGATCATCTGCGCGCCCTTGCCGATCTTGAGCTCCACGCAGTGCACCGTCTCGCCCAGCGGCACTTCGCCGAGCGGGATCGAATTGCCCACCCGCGGGTCCACGCCCGGACCGGAGAGGATCGTATCCCCCACGTTCAGCCCCTTGGGGTGGATGATGTAGCGCTTCTCGCCGTCAGCGTAGACCACCAGCGCGATGCGCGCGGTGCGGTTCGGATCGTATTCCACCGAGTCGATCCGGCCCGGAATCCCGAACTTGCTCCGCTTCCAGTCGATCTTGCGGTACATCTGCTTGTGGCCGCCACTGATGTAGCGCATCGTGACGTGGCCCTGATTGTTCCGCCCGCCGCTGCGCTTGATCGGCTCGAGCAGCGACTTCTCCGGCGTCGCGCGGGTGATCTCCGCGAAATCCGACACCGAGCGGAACCGCGTGCCGGGCGTCACCGGCTTGAATTTACGGATGCCCATATCAGCCCTCGAACACGGGGAGTGTCTCCCCATCCTTCAGGACGACGATCGCCTTCTTCCACCGCGCGGTCACACCACGAGTCTTGCCCCGCACCACCGCGTTCCGGCGCATCTGCATCGTGCGCACGGACACCGCGGTCACCCCGAAGAGCTGCTTGAGCGCCTCGCGGATCTGGTGCTTGTTCGCCTCCGGATGCACCTCGAAGGCGTATTCCTTCTTGACCTGGTAGGCCGCCGAGGACTTCTCGGTGACCACCGGCCGGACGATTAGCTGATGGAGCGACGGCATCTACTTGCCCCCCTTCTTCTTGGGCGCGGACTTCTTGGGCGCCGCGGACTTCTTCGGGGCCGCCTTGGCCTTCGGGGCGGGCTTCGCCACCTTGGGCGCAGCCTTCTTCGCGGCCGCCTTGACCGCCTTCTTTGCCGCCGGCTTTTCGGCCTTCTTTGCCGCCGGCTTCACCTTGGCGGCCTTCGGCGCCTTCGGAGTCTGAGGCGCGTCATCCCGGGCCACCTTCGGCGCCGGCACGAAGGCCCGCACATACGGCTCGGCCATCACGCCGGAAAGCGCGCCTTCCTCGACCAGCACGACATTCGACCAGAGGATGTCGTAGCTCGTCACGTCGCTGTACGGCTGCACCCGGACCCGGGGCAGGTTGCGCGCGCTGAGGTAGACCGCTTCGCTGACGCCGTGGGTCAGCAGCAGGACCTTCTTGTCCATCACGCCGCACTGGGTCAGCAGGGCGACGAGCTCGCGGGTCCGCGGCGACTGCAGCTCGAACCGCTCGATCACCATCAGTCCACCATCTGCCGCACGCGCGTTGAGCGCGCTCTTGCGGGCCAGCTGGCGCACCTTCTTGGGCAGGTCGATGCGATAGTCGCGCGGCACCGGGCCAAACACCTTGCCACCACCGGGCCAGTTCGGGGAGCGGATCGAGCCCTGCCGCGCGCGGCCGGTGCCCTTCTGCTTCCACGGCTTCTGGTTGCCACCGGAGACCAGACCACGGGTCTTGGTCATGGCGGTACCCTGACGCTGGTTGGCCATGTAGGCCGTCACCGCCTCGTGCAGCACCGGCTCATTCACGGTGCCGTCGAACAGCGCCTCCGGCAGACTGAACGCGGCGTTCTTGCGCGCGCCGGCGGGCGAGAAATGCGGGGCCTCAATCATGGCGGCTCTTCCCGTGCTGCTTGTTCACCAGCAGAATGCCGTGCTTGGCACCCGGCACCGCGCCGCGCACGAACAGCAGATTGCGCTCCGCGTCAATCTTGACCACGCGCAGACCCAGCTCGGTGTGCCGCTCGGCACCCATGTGTCCCGGCATCCGCTTGCCCTTGATCACGCGCGAGGGGTCGGTACCGGCACCCACCGAGCCCGGCTTCCGGTGCCGGGTGTTGCCGTGGCTGCCCGGGCCGCCGCCAATACCGTAGCGGTGGACCACCCCCTGGAACCCGCGACCCTTGCTGGTGCCGGTCACCTTGACCAGCTCACCGGGGGCGAAGATGCCGACGGTGATGGTCTCGCCCATCGTGTGGGTCGCGCCCGCCGTGCCGAATTCCTTCAGGAACTGCGGGGCGATGTCGACCGACGCCGCCTTGGCGTGGCCCAGTTGCGCCTTCGAGGTCCGCTGGGGCACCCGGTTGCCGTACCCGAGCTGCACCGCGTTCGCCTTGACCTGCAGCACGCGGCAGGGGCCCGCTTCGATCACCGTCACCGGGACCGAGCTGCCATCCTCCACGAACAGGCGGGTCATGCCGAGCTTGCGCCCGATCAATCCATTCGCCATGGCTATTCGACCTTGATTTCCACGTCTACGCCGGCTGGCAGGTCCAGCTTCGTGAGCGCATCCATGGTCTGGGGCCGCGAGTCGTTGATGTCGAGCAGCCGCTTGTGGGTGCGCAGCTCGAATTGCTCCCGGCTCTTCTTGTCCACGTGCGGGCTGCGCAGCACGGTCCAGCGCTCGATCTTCACCGGCAGCGGAATCGGGCCGGACACCTGCGCCCCGGTCTTCTCCGCGGTACGGACGATGTCCGCCGCGGCCTGGTCCAGGACGCCGTGATCGAAAGCCTTGAGCCGGATGCGGATGCGCTGTGCCATGTCTGCCTCTGAGTCTGAGCCTGCAGCAATCAGCAGTTCGCGTTCGGCTGACTGCTGACTGCTGACCGCTTACTTCAGGATCTTCGTGACCACGCCGGCGCCGACCGTCCGGCCACCCTCGCGGATGGCGAAACGGAGGCCTTCCTCCATCGCGATCGGCGTGATCAGCGTGATGTGCATCTGGATGTTGTCGCCCGGCATGACCATCTCGACGCCCTCGGCCGACGCCGTCATTCTGCTGATCGATGCGCCGCATGGCATCGACGAAGATACGGCGAAAATTATCGATAAACTG
>JANOFA010000093.1:0-9833 GCA_031413355.1 Gemmatimonadota bacterium
CGACGCTGGTGATCGCCTTGGACTGCGATGCAATCCGGAAGAGGGCATCCGGTGTCATGCGCCGCCCCGCCTCCAGATCGGCCGAACCGAAGGCGCGGACGTACGCCACCTTGCCATGCCGCAGGATCAGCGTCACGACGCCGGCCACTCTCCCCGAGTCGACATACTGCTGCATCACCCGGTCGATGCGCGCGAGCCGCTCACGGGAGAATCCCAGGGCTTCCGGGTCGCCGGCAGGGAGACTCTGGCCGCGGAGTGGAGCAGCGAGGGCCAGCAGCAGAATGGCGCTGCCGAACACTTGGCGGGACGGACATTTCATCTGCGTTCCTCCATCAGGTATTGCAGCGGGACACCGTCCGTGGCCATGCCGGAATGAGCCCTCATCGATTCGCTGCATCCACCGCCGCCTTCATCTGCCTTACCCAGTCAGGCACCACCCGCAGGTACGTGGTGCTGGCCTGCTCCGGCCCCTGGACGTAGATGATTCCGCCGTCGTGCGAGGACCGATTCGACCAGCCCGAGGTATCGGAAAAGCGCGGGTCGCGGGCCCAGAGGATCGGGGCGCCCACCGGCTCGCCGGTCTCCGGATTGAGCCGGGCCAGGTACCACAGGACGCCGGAGCGGTAGAGCACCTCCGTCGGTGACAGCCACAGCGGCTCGACCCCCTGGGAAGCAAGCTGCCAGCGGCGCCCGGCCACCGGAAAGCCGGTGACCATGATTCGTGGTCCCTCGACCGCCTGGTAGACGATGAGCTTGCCGTTGGGTGAGACCGCCGGAAACCGCACATCGGTGAGCACCGTGTCGAACTTGGGGCGTGAGGCGCTGGGATCGAATTGCATGGCGACGTTCGTCGCCCAGGACTGGGCGACCGCCGAGCGGTCGTCGTGGAAATCAAGGGGATCGGGATTGTTCGGGTCGAAGGCAAAGCTCTCCACCGTGTCCGGCCGCGCCCCCGAACTCGGCGCGCCACGCAGGATGGTCCAGCGGGTGGAATCCCGCACCGCCGTCATCAGCTGCTCCCCATCGGCACTCCACAACGGATGCCGGACCGTCTCCCCCTTGAGCCAGGTGAAGTGCTGCCCATCCCGCAGATCGTAGATCCGGAGTTCGTTGCCTTCAGTAGCCTGCACTACCGCCGCGAGCCAGCGCCGGTCCCGGCTCAGATCGTAGCGCTGGAAATTGGCCGTCTCCACCGGCAGCGGCTGCGGCGTTCCACCAGATCGGAGGCTCACCATCCTGCCGATCGTCGCATCCACCCCCGGGGCGTAGAGCAGCGTGCCGTTGGCCGCGAGATCAAACTGGGCCTCGCCGACGGCTTCCCGCCGAATGCCGCCGAGCAGTGCCACCGACCGGTAGGCCAGGCGGGTGGCGGGGTCGTAGCGGGCGGCGAGCAGGCTGCCGTCCACCGAGACATAGATGAGGTAGCGCGCTTCCACCACTCGATAGGCCGAGCCCGCAAGCACGTCCCCTGGCGACCCGTCGGACTGGGCGGCGCGCAGAGTCCAGCGTTCCCCAGATTCCGGGTCGAGCAGCAGCGCGGTCCCATTGTACGAGCAGAGCATCTGCTTCAATTCCACCACCCACTGCCCAAGAGCGCAACGCGCGATGGCCTGGGTCCGCGCGCTTCCCCCTTCCCGATCCAGCCGCTTGAGGCGCCAGCCGTCGAGGTCCACCGCAACGATCTCGGTGTTCGAGATCCACTGGAGCGACATCGCGTTCTGGCCCTCCAGCAACGGGCGGGCCTCCCCGCCGGCAAGCGGGACCACCATGACGCGATCCCCGATAAGAAAGGCGACGCGCGAGCCATCGGGGGAGATGCGCGGTGCAGTCGCCCCAAGCGTCCCGGCGATCGGGTGAGCGCTGGCATCCCGGAGACTGCGGTACCAGAGCAGGGTGGAGTCGCCCTGCCGGGAGGCGTACACGGCGAAGTCGCCCGCGGACGAGAGCGACAGGTTGCGGACAGGTACCCCGTAGGAAATGGTCGCCGTCGGCACACCGAAGGTCATCGGGGCGCTGTCGGGGAGCACAGCATCGAAGACCGCTGGACCGGCGGCCCCGGTACCGCGATTCAATGCCCAGGTCGTGAGTGCGATGAGCCCGAGCGCCACACCACCTAACACAGCGCTGATCCGCCGCCACGGCCCCGCGCTCGCTGCCGCCGTCCGCGTGGCGCGGGTGGCGGCTCGCGTCGTCGCTCCTCCCGCCAGTGCGGCGGCGAATTCCGCCGCGGTTGCGAACCGGTCCGCCGGCAGCTTCTCCAGCGCGGTGAGCACCGCATCCTCGACCACCGGCGGGATCGTGTCGCGCATGCGGGAAGGCGCCGCCGGCTTCTCGGTCATCACCTTGGCGACAATCGCCTGCGCCGTGCCGCCGAGGAACGGCGGATCGCCCACCAGCATCTCGTAGGTGACGCACCCGAGAGCGTAGACATCCGAACGGGCGGTGATCTCCCGCTCCCCCATCGCCTGCTCGGGCGACATGTACGTCGGCGTGCCGAGCGACATCCCCGTCTCGGTCATCCGGGTGCCGCCCGCCTTGCTCGCGGCGAGCGCGATGCCGAAGTCCGCCACCAGTGCGCGGCCGTCGTGCAGCAGGATGTTCTCCGGCTTGATGTCGCGATGGATCACGTTGTGGCGGTGGGCGTAGTCCAGGGCGCCGGCTACCTCGGTGGCGATGCGGACCGCGTCGGCGATGGGGAGCTGCTTCTCGCGGTTCAGTCGATCGCGCAGCGATTCGCCCTCGACCAGCGGCATGACATAGAACAGGAAGCTGTCGGCAGCGCCCGAATCGAACAGCGGCAGGATATGGGGGTGCTGCAGGTTGGCGGTGGTCTTGATCTCGGAGAGAAACCGCTCGGCGCCAATCACCGCGGCCAGCTCGGGCCGGAGCACCTTGATGGCGACCTTGCGGTGATGCTTGAGGTCCTCGGCGAGGTACACCGTGGCCATCCCCCCCTGCCCCAGCTCCCGCTCCAGACGGTAGCGGTCGGCGAGGGCGGCCCCCAGACGGATTAGTGCTTCCTGGATCGGCTTAGACATGAGCGATCAGATCCACCGGTACGCGTCTGGCGGGCAGAAGCCGAGATCGTGGATTCAAGAGGAGTCGTGGCGTGAGGGGCTAGCGGAGCTGCAACCTCCGAAAAGATGGCCTCCCCCGGAGGGGCGGGCTAGGGGGAACCGCGGCGCCAGGGCGGGGGTCGATGGTGCCCCACTCCCCTGCTCCCCGATCTCCTGACCTTGCGGGTGCGGGCCGACCGGCGGTCGGCCCCTACGCTATGTCGCCCGCCGACAGCCGAACAACTCAAACCGCCCGAGGATCTTCTCCAACGGGCAGAAGCCGGTGAAGCTGGACTGGATCAGGTTCAGTCCCACGAACGCGGTGAACAGAAACCACCAGGGGCTCACCCACCAGCCGAGCGCGAGCGAGAGCAGCACAAATGTTCCGGCGAAGCGCCGGATGACGACGTCGTTGCACATACGGTCCTCCTTTGAGACAGGGAGCAGGGAACGGGGAGCGGGGAGCGGGGAGCGGGGAGCGGGGAGCGGGGAACCGGGAACGGGAACTACCTCCCGTTACCCGTTCCCTGTTCTCCCTTCCCTTGCGTGCGCTGCAATTCCCAGTACAGCAGCGGCACCACCACCATCGTCAGCAGTGTGGCGACGATCGCCCCGCTCATGAGCGCGACCGCGAGCCCCTGGAAGATCGGATCGAGCACCATCACCAGTCCACCCACAACCACCGCTGCGGCGGTAAGCGCGATAGGCCGGAACCGCACCGCACCGGACTCGATCACCGCCTCCCGCAGTGGCGTGCCTCGCTTCTCCGCCAGCTGGATGAAGTCCACCAGCAGGATCGAGTTCCGCACCACGATACCGGCCAGCGCGATCATCCCGATCATGCTGGTCGCGGTGAAGAATGCTCCGCTGAGTGCGTGGCCCGGCAGGATGCCCACCAGAGTGAGCGGAATCGGCGCCATGATCACCAGCGGAATGGCGAATGACTCGAACCACCAGACCACCAGCACGTAGATGAGCAGCAGCACCGCCGCAAAGGCGAGCCCGAGGTCGCGGAAGACCTCGATGGTGATCTGCCACTCGCCATCCCACTTGATCGCGGTCTCATCCAGCCGGTCGGGCTGCACCGCGTTGTAGCGGTGGATCTCCGCCCCCGCGACCCTGATGGTATCCAGCGCGCTGTTCATCGCCAGAATGGCATAGACCGGACTCTCGATGCTGCCGGCGACGTCCCCGGTCACGTAAATCACCGGCCGGAGATCGCGACGGTACCGCGCCGGATCCCGCAGCGTCGAATCCACCGTGACGAACCGGCCAAGCGGCTGCGGACCCGTCATCGTCGGAATGGGAATAGTGAGCAGCGCCTCCACCGTGGAGCGCCGCACCAGAGGAAGCCGGGGGACAATCGCGATGCCTTCCCGCGCCGTCCCCGATGCCACCCGACCGGCGGGATGGCCCGCCTGCGCCAGGTAGACCGTCTGCACGATCTGCTCGACGCTCGCCCCCGCCGCCGCGGCTCGTGGCCGATCGACCCTGAGACTCAGCCGGGACTGGGGTGCTTCCACCGTCCAGTCCACGTCGACCACACCGGGCGTCGTCTCGAACACTTGCTTGACCCGCACGGCCGCGGCGAGGCGGGCGCTGTCCGTGCCGGCATACACCTCCGCGACCAGCGTCGACAGCACCGGCGGACCGGGCGGAATCTCCGCGATCTTGGCGCTGGCCCCGTAACGCCGCGCAATCGAATCGATGGCGGGCCGCACCGCGACCGCGATCGCATGACTCTGCCGCGACCGCTCCCCCTTGGCCACCAGGTTCACCTGCACGTCGGCGACGTTGGCGCCGCTGCGCATGAAGTAGTGCCGCACCAGGCCATTGAAGTTGACCGGCGCGGCAGTGCCCGCATACACCTGGGTGTTTCGCACATCCGGCACCGTGCGCAGATACGCCGCCACCTCGGCGCCGAGCGCCGCGCTCCCCTCCAGCGTGGTCCCTTCCGGTGGATCCAGGATCACCTGGAACTCCGACTTGTTGTCGAACGGCAACATCTTAACCTGCACGATCCTGAGTGCCACCAACGCCATGGAGAGGAACAGCAGCAGCACCACTCCGCCGTAGAATCCGAGTCGGCGGCGCGGGTGCTCCATCAGGCCGCTCATGAGTCGGCCGTAGAATCGACTGAATCGTGTGGTTGAGGCTGCGGCGGCGTGGCCGCGGGTGCCAGCTCCTATAGTCGCCTGCCCCTTGAGCAGGCGGTAGGCGAGATACGGCGTGACGATGAACGCCACCGCCAGGCTTGCGAGCATCGCCACGCTGGCGCCCACCGGGATCGGGCGCATGTAGGGCCCCATCAATCCGCGCACGAACGCCATCGGGAGAATGGCGGCGATCACCGCGAAGGTCGCCAGAATGGTTGGGTTGCCGACTTCATCCACTCCTTCCACCGCCGCCTCCGCCGGATCCTTCCCGCCCATCGCGATATGCCGATAGATGTTTTCCACCACCACGATGGCATCATCCACCAGGATGCCGATCGAGAAGATCAGCGCGAACAGCGTGATGCGATTGAGGGTATAGCCGAGCGCGTAGTAGCTGAACAGCGTCAGGGCGAGCGTCACCGGAACCGCCACAAGCACGACCACCGCCTCGCGCCAGCCGAGAAAGAACCAGATCAGCAGCGTCACCGAGAGCGTCGCGATACCGAGATGCAGGATCAGCTCGTTGGCCTTGTCCCGCGCCGTTACGCCGTAGTTCCTGGTCTCCGTCACCGTGACATCGGCGGGCAGGAGCCGGGTGCGCGCCTGCTCCACCCGCTCCAGCACCTGGTGGGCGACATCGGTGGCGTTGGCACCCTTCCGCTTGGCAATGCTGATGGTGACCGCGCTCGCTGCGCGAGCCGCGCCCGTCGCACCGGAGTCCGTCGTGGCATGAGTCACGTAGCTGGTGCGCTCGCCGAAGTCCTCGCGCACCTGCGCCACGTTCCGGAGGTAGACCGCGCGCCCGCCGCGGGAGCTCACCACGACACCGGCGACATCCGCCGCGCTGCTGAGCGCCGCTCCGATCTGCACCCGGTAGACGGCGCCACCACTGGCGAACTCTCCCGCCTCCAGCCGGGCGTTGGCGCCCTGCAGGGCCATGACGACTTCGCCCGGAGTCACACCGGCGGCGGCCAATCGCGCCGCGTCGAGATCAACCAGGACCTGTCTGGGCTGACCCCCGATCACCGCTGTCTCGGCGACATCGGAGACGGTGCGGATCTCGTCGTCCAGCTGCGTCGCCATCTGGCGCAGCTCGTTGGAGCCATAGCGGGCCGACGAGAGCGTGAGCGTCAGGATCGGCACATCGTCAATCGAGTGCGGCTTGACCAGCGGCGGCGACGCCCCTGCCGGCAATCGGTCCATGTCGGCGAGCAGTTTGGCGTGGACCCGGGTGACACTGCGCTCCTGATCCTCCCCGACCTTGAAGCGCACCGTGACGAGCGTGTACCCCTCCCCGGCCATCGAGTACACCTGCTCGACCGCCGGGATCTCCCACATCCGCTGTTCGATTGGGCGGGTGATCAGGTTCTCGACCTCGGCCGGCGTGGCGCCGGGCAGCGCCGCGATGACATCGATCATCGGCACCGAAATTTGCGGTTCCTCCTCCCGCGGCGTCGCGAGAATGCCGAGCAGGCCCACCGCCAGTGACGCGATGGCGAGGAGAGGCGTGAGCCTCGAATGCAGGAACCTCTGGGCGAGTCGCCCGGCGAAACCCATGATCTCAGTGACTCCCGGCAAGGATGACGTCGCCGGACATCAGGCCCGAGAGGACCTCCATCATCGGGCCCGTTCCGAGTGCGCCCGTCCTGATCCAGCGCAACTCCGTCACCGCCCCCAGCTGTACCCGCACCCCCGTCAGGTCGCCCTCATGCACCAGGGCACTGGCGGGAATCAGGACTGCATGACGAACGCCGGCCGGGATGAGCAGGATCGCCGCGCTGCCGGGCAGATGCACGCCGTCGGCATTGTCCACGACGGCGTTGACGGTGTAGACCGCAGCGCCCGGAGCCGGCACGGCGCCTTCAATGATGGCACGGGCCGCTCGACCCTCGATGATCGCTTCGATCGGCAATCCCCGGCGGAGCGAGGTACTGCTCTGGGGAGGAACGGTGACGCTGATGCGGAGCTGCGCCCCGTTCTGTACCTCGACGATTGGCGCACCGGGAGCGACAAAGGCACCGGCATCGACGTATCGCCGGGTGACGATGCCGGGGAATGGAGCGCGGACCTCCGCATAGGCCCCCACGGCGTCGAGCTCGGCGCCGGAGGCACGCGCGGTCCGCAGCCCGGCGTCAGCCCGCGCCAGGCCGGTTTCCGCCTGGTCGAGCTGGAATCTTGTCGCCGCACTGTCGGCATAGAGCGCCCGGAACCGCTCGGCCTGGGTCCGGGCGTCGAGGTACATCGCCTCCGCTGCTGAAATGCCGGCGTCGATCTGGGCCCGCTTTGCGGTCACGTCCCGCGCGTCGATGCGCGCCAGCAGCTGCCCGCGGGCGACATGATCGCCTTCCCGGACCAGCACCGCGGTGATGCTGCCCATCAGCTTCGTACTCAGGGTCGCCCGCTCGATCGGCTCGGCGACGCCCGCCGCCTCGACGGTCGCTGCAATCGTGGTGTCGCGCACCGTCCAGCGCTGACCCTCCGATACGGCCACAGCCGCCGCCGGGATTGCTGTATCGTCGGCACCACCGCTGCAACCGATTATCCCGCTCGCCAGCAGCATTGCCGCCCGCATCACTCGTGTCACTGGTTCACCTGAGGCTCGAGGTCCTGCAGGGGCGACAGATCGAGGCCCTGTGCCCTGCGCATCTCCGCCGTGGCGACAATTGCCTCGTATCGCGCCGCCACGTCGCCCAGCTCCGCTGCCGTCTCGACCGCGGCCGCGTCCAGCAGCTCGGTCACCGTCGCGAGACCGCCGTCGTACTTCCGGCCGACAATCCGGTGTGCTTCGATGGCCTGGGCCACTCCGCGGCCGGCGATTTCCATCCGGGCCAGCGCCAACGGAACTGCATCGGTGGTCCGCACCCGGTCCAGGCCCGCCTCTGCCTCCGCCGCCTCGGCCATGGCGTGCGCCGCACTCCGCCGCCCGCGGGCGGTGCGGATCTCCGCCAGTTCCGAGGCGCCGGCAAACGGCGACCAGCTCAGCATCACACCGAAAGTCCAGGCGCTGCTGCCGCCGAAAGGGGTAGCGGGAGTGTTCCAGTCGAGACGGCCGAAGCCATTCAGGCGCGGCAGGTAGAGCGCCGTGGCACGGCGGACATCGGCGCCCGCCGCATCTCGGGCCAGCCCCGCGGCCGCGACATCGGCCCGCACCGGCGGTGCTGTGCCATTCATTGCGGCGGAGGCGCTAGCGAGCTGGAGCTGGTCCGCGGTCGGCAGTGCGTCGGGGAGAGTGAAGCTGGAGTCGGCGGGATTTCCCATGAGGAGCGCCAGGCCGCGCCGGGCGAGACGTGCCTGACTGGCGGCGCCGAGCAGCATCGCCTCGACCTCGCCCGCCTTGACCGCGGCAAGCAGCGCATCCGAGCGGGTCGCCATCCCCTGCCGGACCAGCGATTCGGCCTGGCGCTGATGAGAGTGCGCCGCCGTCAGCGCTGCGCGCAGCATCCGCTCCTGCTCCGTCGCAAGCACGGCACCCCAGTAGGCGCGGACCACCTCCACCGCTGTCCCGGAACGAACCCACTGCTCCTGCGCTTCCGAGGCCTGGATGGCGGCGTGAGCCGCCTTCCGGCCCAGCCAGGCGTCGGCGTTGAACAGTGGCTGCTCGACCACGACCCCAGTCATGAGATTGCCGATGGCCGCTGGATCGTTGAGCCGCGACGGCGCAAAGGCGGCGGGGGTCACCGCCCGCTGCTTTAACAGGAAGCCAAAGGCGTTGAGCGGATCGGTGGTCCTCAGGTAGCCGCTTTCAAGCCGGACGGTGGGGAGAATCCCGCGGTACGGTGCCAGTGCCTGCCCCGCCTGGGCCGCGGTCTGCCCGGCGGCGATCCGGTTGGCGAAAGCCGCCTCATCCGCGCGACCGAGTGCGTCACGCAAGGTGAGCGCCTGGGCATTGGCCACTGCGGGCACGGCGAGCAGCGCCATCGCGAGAAGCCACGGCGCGCCTCTCACCATCCGTCGCATTGCCGAAGTGCACATCATCGCGAGGCCCGGGCCACTCGG
Organism: Gemmatimonadota bacterium; assembly: GCA_031413355.1. Lineage (GTDB taxonomy): Bacteria > Gemmatimonadota > Gemmatimonadetes > Gemmatimonadales > GWC2-71-9 > JADJOM01. Next base: position 9,209 of record JANOFA010000093.1, read on the forward strand.
CGGGTTACGGACGGTTGGTGCGAAAGCCGAACAGCGAATACGCCGGGCACACCCCGACAACCCCGATGGCCAGCGGCACGAAGCCGAGCACCTTGAACACCAGCCCCAGCGTCCCGGGCACGATGCCGAACCATCCCAGCGTCAGCAGGACCAGTCCGATCACCACCCGCGCGCCCCGATCCCAGCTTGCCATGTTGCACTGCATCTGCTGCTCCTTCCTGGTGATGGAGCCGTGGGGCTCCGCTGGCGGACCGCCGTACTTCTTGTTACACTATATCACTATATAGTTATATTAGCAAGGCAAGACAGGAACGCACCTCACCACGGATGCGGGGCCAGTGCGACATCATCGGGTTGGGGCGAGGGGAATGCGCCGAGCCGGGCTGCGGCACGATTCGGCGCGGGCCACTGAGCTGGCCGGTTGTGACCTGGCGGGGAGCGGGACAGATTCCTCGCTGGTGATGGAATCCTTTCTGGGGGGAACCGTGGCATCCAAGCCGTTGTCGGCCCATCAGCTGCAGGTCATCGCGGATCGGTTCCGGGCGCTGGGCGAGCCGACGAGGCTCCACATCCTGAGCGCACTACGGGGGGGCGAGCAGAACGTCACCCAGCTGATCGAGATCAC
>JANOFA010000094.1:0-1616 GCA_031413355.1 Gemmatimonadota bacterium
TGCCGTCGAGCTGGCCGAACGGATCGGGTATGCCTCGCTGCTGCGCGGCCTGCAGCAGGCTGGCTTCACATCGCTCTCCCGGCCACCGGAGTTCTACGGACTGGGGCTCGCTCTCGGCAACGGCGATGTGACGCTGCTCGAGCTGGCGAACGGGTATCGCACGCTGGCGCGAGGTGGTGAATGGAGCCAGACGCGGTGGTCTACCGATGACCGGAATACCGGGCCGCGTCGCCGCGTGGTCTCCCCCCGCGCCGCCGCGCTGGTGCTGGATGTGCTTGCCGATCCGGTGGCACGCATTCCCGCGTTCGGGGTGAGTACACCCTTTGACTGGCCCTTCCGTGCCGCCGCCAAGACCGGTACCAGTCGGCATTTTACCGACAACTGGGCGGCTGCCACGACGGCCAACTTCACCGTGGCGGTCTGGGTGGGCAATTTCAGCGGCCAGCCGATGCAGGGAGTCAGTGGAATCACCGGCGCTGGACCGCTGCTGCATCGGGCGGTGCTGCTGACCGGGAACCGGTATCCGCCCGGGGAACTGGTTCACCCCGCGGACCAGGGTCTCACGCCGGTGGCGATCTGCGGTCTCTCCGGACTTCGGGCGACGGCACAGTGCCCTGGTATCACCGAGTATTTTCTCCCGGGCACCGAGCCGGTGCCCGACTGCAACTGGCATGTCGAGGGTGGCATCCATCTGCCGATGGAGTTCGCCGAATGGGCCGGCGCCAGAGGGGGGACTGTGGCCGGCTCGCATAGCCCGCCGGTGGCGACTATCCGGCAAGAGACAGCTGCGCCGCCAGCTGCCGTGGCCGGTCGCCGCAACGCCGAGGCGCCGAGTCGCCTGACGATTGTCTCTCCGGTGGATGGCGACCGCTACCAGATTCCGCCAGGCGTGGCATCGCGCTACGCCACGATCGCTCTCCGAGCGGCAGGCGCCCCGGTCGATCTCTCCGTGCGCTGGGTGGTGGACGGCTCACCGACGACCGAGACTCGCTGGCCGCTGGTGAAGGGTGCTCACCGTATCCGGGCCATGGCAGGAACGCAGATAGCTGAGGTGGGGATTGTGGTGGAGTAGACGGTAGGGAGCAGGCGCTGGGGACAAGGGTGGCTCGAAGGCTCCTGGTGTCATCGTGAGCACGTATTGCGAGGGATTCCTCTGCCTCGGAGCCGTGATCGAGCCTCTCCATCGGCCTGAAGGGATCCTCCGTCGCTTCGCTCCTCAGGATGACAGGATGCACTGTACGCTGGACACCGACGGCTGAATGCCGATCACTGCCCGCCCCGAAAGGACCAGCTCAATCCGCATGACTCGCACTCACATCAGCTGCCTCATCGTCCTCCTTCCCGGTGCACTCGCCGCCCAATCGCCCGCGCCTCCGCTCGACCAGCTGGTCACGCGTCTCGCCTCGATCTCGGCGGTCTCCGGGTATGAACGGGCACTGACGGACACGCTGCTCCGGCTGCTGCCCGGCAGTCGCCGCGACCGCGCCGGCAATGTCATCCTGACGTTGGGCCAGGGCGAGCCGAAGATGCTGGTCGCCTGCCCGCTGGATGAGCCGGGATTCGTGGTAGGCGGCATTCGCGAGGATGGGTACCTGACATTGCGCCGCGCCGGTCCC
>JANOFA010000095.1:0-1029 GCA_031413355.1 Gemmatimonadota bacterium
GTACGACGTCGTGCCATGCACATTCACCAGTGCCGCCGCGAACTCGGCGGCCGTCGCGAAGCGATCGGCCGGCAGCTTCTCCAGCGCCGTCAGCACCGCGCCTTCCACCGCCGGCGAGATCCGGTCCCGCCGCGCGATGAGTGAGGCGGGCTTTTCGGTCATCACCTTGGCCACGATGGACTGGGCGGTCGGACCGCTGAACGGCGGCTCGCCGAGCAGCATCTCGTAGGTCATGCAGCCCAGGGCGTAGACGTCGGAGCGGGCGGTGATCTCCCGTTCGCCCATCGCCTGCTCGGGCGACATGTAGGTCGGCGTGCCGAGCGACATGCCGGTCTCCGTCATCCGGCTGCCGCCGGACTTGCTCGCGGCCAGCGCGATGCCGAAGTCCGCCACCAGGGCGCGGCCATCGTGCAGCAGGATGTTCTCCGGCTTGATGTCGCGGTGGATCACGTTGTGGCGGTGAGCGTAGTCGAGCGCGCCGGCGATCTCGCTGGCGATACGCACCGCGTCGGCGATGGGGAGCTGCTTCTCGCGGTTGAGCCGGTCGCGGAGGGATTCCCCCTCGATGAACGGCATCACATAGAAGAGGTAAGACGCCTCCTGACCGTCTGACCGTCCGACCGTCTGGCCGCTGTCGAACAACGGCAGGATATGCGGGTGCTGCAGATTCGCGGTGGTCTTGATCTCCGACAGAAACCGCTCGGCGCCGATCACCGCCGCGAGTTCGGGCCGCAGTACTTTCACCGCGACCTTGCGATCGTGCTTGATGTCGTGGGCGAGGTACACCGTGGCCATGCCGCCCGCGCCCAGCTCGCGCGCGAGCAGATAGCGATCGGACAGTGCGGCGGCGAGACGCTCGTTCACGGTGCCTTCCCGGTCTTGGTGCTCAGTTCGGTGAACCAGTTGAGCACCACCGTCAGGCGACGACTCTCGGGGCCCGACGACGAGGTGCGCTGCAGCATGATGAAGCTCCGGTCGCCGGGGCGGACGCCAAAGGCCTGGTGCCACGGCTGGAAGACGAAAGGCAGC
>JANOFA010000096.1:0-3471 GCA_031413355.1 Gemmatimonadota bacterium
CCACCCCGTCGCCCCGGGCGGCGCCCCGACGGCGAGCAGATCGCCGCTGATGTCGAGCAGCGCAGCCGTGACCCCATGGCGCCGCAGAACCTCCCCCGCCCGATCCAGGCCGTAGCCCACGCCGATCCCACCGAGATCGAGCGCCGCATCGCTGCGGCCCACGCGCACCCGATGGCCGACGACCTCCACCGTCGTCGCCGCGAGCGCGGCCTGCGCGGCAGCCAGCTCCAGGATTCCGGGTGCGGACATTCGCGCCTCGCGGAAACCCCAGGTCCGCATCAGGGGTTCGACGGCGACATCGAAATCCCCTTGCGTCTCGCGGCGATAGCGCCCGGCGTCCGCGAGCACGGCGCGCAGGTCAGCCGCCACCGGGACCCAGCCCCGGCCCGCCTGACGATTCAGCTCGCTCAGGTCACTGGCGTCATCGAAGCGGGAAAGCCGTGCCTCGATCCGGCGCAGTTCTGCGAACGCCGCCTGTGCCGCTTCGAACCCGGCGGCCTCGGACTCGTGGAACAGCTGTAATCGCACCGGTTGCCCCATGGCCCAGGACCAGCGGTCGATGTAGCGGACTGGCGGGAGGGCGGACGGGCGGACGGGCGGACGGGCGGATAGCCGCGCCACAGCGGGATGACCAACGATCGCGCCAGCGGCAAGCGTTGCAGCAGCGGCGACAAAGGCGCGCCGCCTCATTCCGCCGCCCCGCGCTCCCACAGGCCCAACTCGACGAGCACCAGCCAGGACTGCAGGTAGAAGGTGACCGCCATGAGGGCGCTGGAAAGCTGGAGCAGCAGCCCGAAGCCGGGATGCGCGTACCGGATGAGCCACATCGCACTCATCGACACCAGCAGGGCGACGAACGGCTCGGTCACCAGCACCCGCTTGATCCGCTCCGATACCCGCTCGCACAGCGTCACGCCGAGACCGCTCAGCACGAAGATCACGAGCATCGCAAAGAGGTGGGTGTGAGTGATCGTCAGCAGCTCCCCCAGCGACTTGGGAAACTGCATTGCACCCTCCACTGCCTCACTCCCGCGGTAATGATCCGCGATCCCGCTGGGCAGCAACCGAGTGGTGTGCCAGACGTAGATCAGCGAGACGGTGTATCCGGCGACCTGGACGAGCGTGAGCCACCGCCCGATCGCCCGTACCGGCGCGGGAAGCTGACGCCAGACCGGCCAGGTCACCGGCGTCATAGCAGCCCCGCCGCGCGCCAGCGGGCAAAGTCCGCCAGTGCCTGCCGGATCCCCAGTGTCATGGCGTTCACGCTGATGGTGGCGCCGGAAATCCCCCGCACCGTCCGCCCGACTTCGAGGGTGTCACGCGGCGTTCGTCCGCGAAACTGCTTGCGCCACGGTTCATAGGCGATCTCGCCGCCATATGCCTCGCGGTAGATCAGGACGTCGACATCACGGAGGGTGAGCCCGTTGTCCAGAGCGACGAGGTAGGTGATCGGTTGTTCCTTGCCCCGGACGTTCCGCACCTGGGCGAACCCGAGCAGCGAATCACTGCGCGCGACACGGAGGACGCCGCTGCCATCGATGGTCAGCGTGTCCACCGTCGCGCCGGGCCCGAAGAGGCGGAGCAGGGAGGCGGCCAGTTTCTTCGGGGGGACGGTCTGGGCCGCAAGGAGCATCGGGAACGGGGAACGGGGACCGGGTAGCGAAATCGGCGTCGACGAGAGCAAAAGCAGCGATGCGCTCAACAGGATTTCCGCGGCAACCGACCTCCGCGCGTACCAGCAGCTGTTTCCCATGACCTGCTCCCCGTTCCCTGTTTCCTGTTCCCCGTTCCCCCGCATTTCAGAACTGGTAGCCGACGCCGAGGCTCAGGATCTCGCCCTCCCCCACGCCGGCCCGGGTGCGGACCAGCTGGTAGTCGCCCTTGAAGACGACGTTCCACAGCGGCTTGTAGGTCAGGCCGATCGTGGTGACGCGACGGGCGTAGGCGGCGTCTCGGACTGTCCCGGTCGGGACGGCGGCGTGGGTATCGTAGCGTTCGTGGCGTGCAAAGGCGACCAGGCGCTGACGTGAAGCGGGGGCCAGCCAGGTGAGGAGATTGGCACCGGCTTCGAGGTATCCTCCCTCGATCCGGCTGCCGACATCCGCCCCAAAGGCCGTGTTGATCTTGTCGGCATCTGCGACAGTGACGCGGGCGACTTCACCACGGAACTGGAACGCACCGACATCGTAGCGCACATCGGCGGCCAGCACAGCGACCGGCGCGTCAAAGCTGCCGGTGCCGAGCAGCGAATCCTGGTTGGCGCTGCCTCCAACCCAGAACGACCCGCCGACCTTCAGTCCCGGCCGGCCATACTCCAGCCGACCGGTGAGCGAGGGATTGGCGAAGCTCGCCTCGCGACCCTTCTGGCGTCCCCCGCGGATGCCCTCGGCGCCGGAGAAGCCGGAGGCCGTGATCCCGTTGAGCAGCAGCAGGCGCCAGCTGACGCCGCCGAGCGAGGCGACCCGGCCAGTCGCGCCAATACCAATCTCCCGCCAAGTGGTCGGAATGACATCGTGATGGAAGTCGGGCCGGGCCACCCCGTTAAAGGTCGGCGGCTCGTGGAGCTCGTTGATGATGCCGATGGGCGCCAGCATCAACCCCGCGGTGAGCGCGACTGCGTCGGCGAGCCGGTACTCGAGGTAAGCCTGTTCCAGGGACACCTCCCCCCCGGCATCTCCACCCTCGATCCTGGCGTCCTCCACCTCCAGCTCGGAGCGCAAGGTGATCCGATCGGAGAACTGGTGGCCGAAGTAGAGCACGAAGCGCTTGACGTTTGCGTTGCCCGGGGAGTCGGGGCCTGACGCGTTGGTGTAGTGAACCTCGCCGTAGCCGCCGATGGTGGTGCGCTGGGAGTCCGGAGCCTGCCCCTGAAGCATCCCGACCGGGGCGACAAGTCCAACGAGTAGCAGGGAGGTATGAAGCGGGTGGGCCATGGCAGTTCCGGCAAGAGTGGCGGTAAAGACTACTTGAGAAGTATTCTCAATATTAATCTCGTACTAGTTTAGTCCCCTTTCTGGCATCGAGCAATCCCTCGCGTTGGCGCTCGCCTGCAGACCCTCGTAGACTCCCCTCCACCCTCTTCCCGGATCCCAGACCCCGCGTGAGCCGATTCCCCCTACCGGCCCGGAGCGATCTTCTCCTCCATGCTCCGGCGGCAGCCTGCCTCCTTCTGGGCGCCAGTGCCGCCGCCAGCGATCGTGGCCTGACGCTGTTCTCGCTCGGGGCAATCGGATTGGGCCTGCTGCTGCTGTGGTTGGTCTCGCGCCGTCCGGCCATGGGGCCGGTGGCGCATGCCGGGGTCGCCGCGCTCGCCATCCTCGCCCTGCTTCTCCCGCGTGCCCCTACCCTGCCCGTACTGATCACCGCGCTCATCTGCCTCGGGGCTCTTCTCGCGCAGTCGCAGGGTGCCGAGCGCCGAGCGGTGTCGGTCGAGGCGGAGCGCCAGATCCTCGCCCGGCAGATCGACCGGCG
>JANOFA010000097.1:0-1041 GCA_031413355.1 Gemmatimonadota bacterium
CCGACCACCGGAGAAAGCGGCGCGCCGCCACAGATCATCGTCTTGAGCTGGCCGCCAAGCGAGTGGCGGATCTTGCGGACTACCAGAGCATCAGCGAGGCGATGGCGCAGCCGCAGCCAGAATGACGGAGCCGAGCGCGCCGGTGACTACTACTACTGGGATAGCGGCGTCACCATTGCCTACGCCGAATCAGTCGCGAACGTGCCGGCCAACCTGCTGGAAGTCCATCCCGACATCATGATCGCGGTCCCGCGCCTGTTCGATAAGGTGTATGGCAAGGTGATGGCGACGGCTGGTCTGAAGGGCAGGCTGGTGCGCTGGGCGGCGGAGGTCGGCGGTGCGATGGTCGATCACTGGGCGGCGCGCACGGCGCCGTCATTCTGGCTGCGGCTACGCCATCGCCTCGCTGATGCTCTGGTATTCCGCAAGATCCGCCACTCGCTTGGCGGCCAGCTCAAGACGATGATCTGTGGCGGCGCGCCGCTTTCTCCGGTGGTCGGCCGGTTCTTTCTGGGAGCCGGTATCCCGCTCTACGAGGGCTATGGACTGACCGAGACCTCGCCGGTGCTCGCCGCGAACCGGCCGACCGACTGGCGGCTGGGCAGCGTGGGGCTGCCCTATCCCGGGGTCGAACTGCGCATCGGTACGGAGGGGGAGATCCAGGCCCGGGGACCTTCGGTGATGCAGGGTTACTGGAACCTGCCCGAGGCCACGGCAGCAGCCATTGATGCCGACGGGTGGTTCCACACCGGAGATGTGGGGATGTTCGATGATGACGGGTTCCTCCACGTGACGGACCGGATCAAGGACCCAGGTGGTGCTCCAGGCGATGAAGACCTACGGGATGATCATGGCCGACAACGGCTCGAACTGGTACGTGAGCGGCGTGTCGGATACGCGCTGGGACCCGGCCATCTTCGACGCCTTCCGCCAGGTGCATGGAAGCGACTTCGAGGTGGTGAGGATGGGGACGGTGGTGACGCCGTAGGGCGGTCCCAGTTTTTCAGCGCTCAGCACGCGTAACCATCACATACCGCGTCA
>JANOFA010000098.1:0-2540 GCA_031413355.1 Gemmatimonadota bacterium
CGCCATCCCGCTTGCGTTCGATGAGTGACTGAACGAGCATTGGCTCGGGGATCGGAGAGAGGGTAAACGGAGCGGGAACGGGGAACGGGCGAGAGAGTATCACCATTCTGTGCACTTGGCCACCCACGAGGAACGCATGCGGGATTCCCGGAAATTCATGATCGCTTCCCTGCTGCTCGCGCAGCCGCTCGCCAGCACGGCGGCGGTGGCCCAGGGCGCCGAGGAGTTCATTCGCGCCGGCGTCGAAGCGCAGCTCGCCCGCGACCCGGAGACGGGGCGCCACCAGATGGAACTGGCGGTCGCCGCCGACTCGAACAGCTACGAAGCACGCTGGCGGCTGGCCGAGCTGCTGGTCGACATCGGGAAGCAGACACCGGATTCGGTCAAGAGTGCCGCGCGGGATTCCCTCTATGCCCAGGCGGAGGCGCAGGCCCGGGTCGCGGTCGGGCTCAACCCCGACGGAGCCGATGGGCACTACATCCTGGCCGCGGGGATCGGGCGGGCCTCGCTGACCAAGGGCAAGAAGGAGCGGGTCAAGCGCGCCGGCGAAATCCGCACCGAGGCGCTCCGCGCCCTCGAACTCGATCCGGCACACCACAAGTCGTATCACGTCATGGGCCGGTGGAACGCCGAGATCATGAGGCTGTCCGGGTTGCAGCGCTTCTTTGCCAAGAGCTTTCTGGGCGGCAAGATCTTCAATGCCGCCGCGTGGGACAGCGCCGTGGTGTACATGGGCAAGGCGCTGGAGCACTCGCCGGAGAACATCTACCACCACCTCGACATGGCAGAAATCCTGATCGACCGTGACCGCTTCACCGAAGCCCGCACTCACCTGACCCGGATCGGGGAGTTGCCGGTGTTCGACATCCTGGACCCCGCGTACCAGGAACGGGCGGCGCTGCTGCTGACCCGGACGGAGGGAAAGAAGGACAAGGGCAGCTGACCGGCCGGCCCGGCGTACCGACTTGACCATGCACCGTCCACCGGGAGAAATTTCCGTTCCTTCGACAGGCTGCCCATGACCGTCGCATCCGTTGTTCCGGAAGAACTGGAGCGCCTCCAGGCGAAAGTGCGCGAGCTCGAGCAGGAGCGCAAACACCTGCTCGCCGTGCTGGATATCCTGCAGGAAATCGCCGGTTCGCTCCACTTCACCGATATCATGCAGTCGATTGCGCGGCGCCTGGGCCAGGCGTTCGGACTCGATCGCGCGTCGATCTTCCTGGCGGAGAAGGATGGGCAGACTGCCCGGCTGGTGGCGAGCTTTGAAGATCCGAGCATCCGGAACTACGTGGTCGACCTCGACCGCTACCCCGAACTCCGGCGGGCGCTGAAGGAGAACGAGACCGTCTACATCCCCGACGTGGAACTGGATCCGGGAATGGCGCACCTGCGCGGCGCCTTTGAGACCCGCCGGGTGCGGACGATCACCGTCGTGCCGATCAGCTGGCGCGGCGCCTCGATCGGCGCCATCCTCCTCCGCACCTTCCGCGACGGCCCCGCGTTCTCCGAATCCGATGTTCACTTCTGTCAGGTCATCGCAAGCCTCACGGCAAAGGCGCTGCGCAGTGCCCACCGCTTCGAGCGGCTCCAGGCCCGGGTCGGCGAGGGCGCGGGGAACCGGGCGGCGGAGCGCGAGCGGGTCGCGCTGATCGGTTTCATGCGACGTCTGCTGGATGAGCATGCCACCCGTGAAGGCCCCTGGAGCGAGGGCGTCCTGGCCCGGGCGAGCGCCGAGGAGATCGAGCGACTGGTTGGCGTGGCGTTGACGGTGCTGGGCCAGGAGGCGGCGGCGCGGTAGTGGCCGCGTATACGCGGCCACTAAGCCGCCGCCTGGTTGAGGGATATCGTCCGTCGCCATGACACCCGCCACCCGCGCCGCCGAGCTGCGCCGGCTGCTCGACCGCGCCAACCACGCCTACTATGTGCTCGACACGCCGGAAGTGAGCGACGCCGAGTACGACCGGTGGCTGCGCGAACTCCAGGCGCTGGAAGCGGAACGCCCCGAGCTGCGCACGCCCGACAGCCCCACCCAGCGGGTGGGCGCGGAGCCCGCCCCGGCGCTGCAGAAGCACACCCACCTCAGACCGATGATGTCGCTCGCCAACGCCTTCACGCCCGAGGACCTGACGGCGTGGGAGGAGCGTAACGCGCGCATTACCGCCGACGCCCGCTCGGGCGGCTATACCACCGAAGTGAAGATCGATGGCTCGGCGGTCAGCCTGACCTATCGGCATGGAGTCTTTGTGAGCGGGGCCACCCGAGGCAATGGCCGGGTCGGCGAGCTGATCACGGAAAACCTCAAGACCCTGCCGGATCTCCCGCTCCAATTGGCTGGCACGCAGCACCCAGGACTCATGGAGATTCGGGGCGAGGTCTACATGCCCCGCACCGCCTTCGAGCGACTCAATCGCGAGCGGGAGGCGGCGGGCGAGCCACTGTATGCCAACCCCAGGAATACCGCCGCGGGAAGCCTGAAGCTGCTCGATCCCAAGGTCACCCGGGCCCGCCGGCTCCGCATGTATGCCTTCCACGTCGAGATC
>JANOFA010000099.1:0-10350 GCA_031413355.1 Gemmatimonadota bacterium
AGCGACGAGTCCGAAGTTGGCGGTCAGGCCGTCGTTGAAGCCGTAGACCAGGTTGCGCAACAGGCCGCCGGCCCCGGTCTTGTGCCACGGCTCCCCGCTCTTGCCCACCAGCCCGGCCAGCGACTCGGCGTGGGCCGCCGACTCCTTGGCCAGCAGCAGCGCGGTGGGGCCGGCCGCCCCCTGAGGTGCCTCACGGTAGAGCCCCAGGTAGCCCTTGACCTCCCGGCCTTCTTCTTCGAGCAGCATCGGCGCAAGGAACCCGGGCCCCATCCGGCGCGCCACCCACGCCAGGCCCCTGGCCCGGAGCGAGGGCCGGTGGCTGGGCACCGGATGACCTGCATCGACGATCAGCTTCTGCCACAACTCGACATGCCGGTCTTCGACCGAGGCCAGTTTGCGGTACAGGTCGGCGCGGTCCGTCTCGCGCTCAAGCGCCGCCCGCTCGCGGTAGAGGTAGGCGGCATCTGCCTCGTCGTCGAGATGGTGCAGCCAGTCACGGGGTGGGGTGTTTGTCGTCGGCATGTGGGGAAAGGTACACGGCTCCATTGCGCCGGTCCGGCAGGCGGGCCCAATGCGTGGCGCGGCCGCCGCACCGCAATCAGGGGAGCGGGAAGCAGTCCCGTATGCGCTATTGACGCATCGGGAGATGGATCACAACTTCATCACTCTTCCGAAACATACGTCGACTCCTGGAGGCTCGTCATGCCACGTTGTCTAACCCTCTCGCGGCTGGGTGCGTCTGCCGTGCTGTCCGCCACCCTCCTCGCTGCCTGCGCCGACCAGCAGCCGTCGGGTCCGATGACCGCGGTGGCCCTGCGTCCCGCCAGGCAGTTCTCGGCGCCCACCACGCGCCCCGACCGCTATCTCGTCAGCTTCAAGGCGGCGGAGCCCGCCGCCTTTGCCGCCCAGGTCCAGGCGCTCGGCGGCACGATCGAGCGTCGCAGTCCGCTCATCCGGCTTGCCACAGTGAGTGGGGTCGGTGCTGCCGGCCAGGCGACGCTGCAACAGCTCGCCGGCGTAGAGTTCATCGCCCAGGACCTCGACGCCCAGTTCATTCCGCCTCCGAATCAGGCGAGCCAGCGGCTGACCAACACGGCGATCGGTACCAACGGCACCGACCAGAGTGGGGCCTTCTTCTACCCTATTTACCAATGGAACATCCGGCAGGTCTCGGCCAACACCGCCTGGAGCACAACGCCGGGTGGCGCCGGTGAGCTGGTCTGCGTCCTCGACACCGGCATCGATCCGGATCACAGCGATCTCGTCGGTCGGGTCGATCCCACCCTGATCACCTCGTTCATCAGCGCGCCGGTCTTTCCCGGCGACCTTGACGGGCTCGACTACAACTTCCACGGCACCGCCTCCGCCGGCTATATCACGACCAACGGCTTCGGCGTCGCCTCGGTGGCCCCGGATGCCAGGCTCTGCTCCGCAAAGGTCCTCAACGTCCTGGGCAGCGGCAGCTTCGGTGACCTGACCGCGGCGATCGTCTGGGCTGCGGACAAGGGGGCCGATGTCATCAACATGAGCCTGGGTGGATACGTCGACCGCAACCTCCCCGGCGGCGACAATCTCGTCGCATTGGTGCAGCGCGCGGCGGACCTCGCCACCAAGAAGGGTACCATCCTGGTGGCCTCCGCCGGCAACGCCAACATCAATCTGGACACCGATCCGGCCAACTTCACCCACCTGCCCAGTCAGCTGAGAAACGTCATCAGTGTTGGCGCGACCGCACCGTTCAACCAGACCAATTTCGATGACCGGGCGACGTACTCCAATTATGGCGGTCGGACTGGCGTTGATCTCATGGCGCCCGGCGGCGACTTTGCCGCCGGCAACATCCTCGATCTGGACCTGACCATCTGCAGCCAGTACCAGCTCACGCTGCCATTCGCCTGTGGGCCGTTTGACTACGTATTCGCCTCCGGCACCAGCGAGTCGGCTCCGCATGTGGCGGCGGCTGCGGCTGTGGTCGAATCACGCCGCCCGGGATCCACCCCGGCCCGGATTACCAACTGCCTGTTGAAGGGCGCCGACAACATCGGTTCTAGCGCGACTTACGGCGCTGGCCGCCTGAATGTCGCCAAGGCAGCGGCGATCTGCCCGTAGCGCAAGGACTTACGTTGACTGACGGGCCAGGGAGATTCTTCATCTTCCCGGCCCGCAGCGATTCTTCCTTCCCCGACTGCCACAATTCCCCTGGGCGTATGGGTGCGGGCCGACCGGCAGTCGGCCCCCGCTCCCCCCAGCAACCCACCGCCCTATCCCGGCATCTTTCCCCCGTCATGACCCACTCATACGTGCTGACTGATGCCCCCGCCGTACTCGCCCGTGCCCGCGCGGGGGATCCTGCCGCGCTTGAGATGGTGTACCGGGCGTATGAAATCCCGGTCTACAATCTCGCCCGCCGGATCTGCCGGACCGTCGAAGACGCCGAAGATGTGGTACAGGAGACCTTCTTCGAGGTCTGCCGCAGCCTGCACCAGTTCCGCGGCGATGGCAGCCTCTGGGGCTGGGTCCGGACGATCGCCTCCAGCAAGGCGCTCATGCGGTTGCGGCGGAACAAGTACCGCGACACCGATGAACTCGACGAGGAGTATCACCGCCCCGGTACCAGGGTGGATGCCGGCTTGCGGATGGATCTCGAGGCGGCACTGGAGCGGCTGCCCGAGACCAGCCGCGCGGTGGTCTGGCTGCACGATGTCGAGGGCTACACCCACGAAGAAATCGCCGGGATGATGGACCGCACCGTCAGCTTCTCCAAGTCCCAGCTCTCGCGGGCGCACACCCGTCTGCGGCGCTGGCTCGGTGAAGAAGTCGCGCTGGCTCCGGAGGTGGAGGGATGAGTCATCTCTCGCTGGAGGAGCTGACTCGGCTGCGGGAGTCCGGGGTCGAGCCCGGCCTGGCGGAGCCGCGGGCCCATCTCGGTCAATGCCAGGTCTGTCAGGCGGAGGCGAGCCGTCTGGATCAGCGCATCGCCCGGCTGAGAGCCTTGCCCACCCTGCGACCGGCCCGGGACCACTGGCCGGTGCTGCAACAGCAGCTGGCCGCCGAGCGGCGCTGGCGGAGGCTCCGGTGGGGTGGGGTCGCCGGCCTTGCCGCCGCTGCTGCGATTGCGGCTGTGGTCGTCTCCCCGCGGCTGAGGCGCCCCGTCCCGGCCCAGCAACAGGTGATCTATCAGGCGATGACCCGGTCGCAGCAGCTGGAGCAGCTCATTCAGTCGTACAATCCCGACCAGCGTGTGACCGACGGTGTCACCGCCCGCGTCGCCGGCGACCTCGAAGATCGCATCGCGCGGGTGGATCGAGACCTGGAGGTGGCGCAGCTGCTGCAAGCGGCGGAGCGGGAGCAGGCGCTCGCGCGGCTCTGGCGCCAGCGAGTCGGTCTGCTCGATGCCCTCATGGATGTGCACCTGACCCGGGCCAGTGAGGTCGGTTTCTGAGTGACCGACGGAGGATGTAGGATGCGGTCCCCGCTGCCATACGGCATGCTCTTCGGTGTGGTGCTCTCCCCCTGCCTTGCCGCCCAGGTTCCCATCCCCCGGGTGCGAACGGATTCATTTGAGTTCCGGATCGAGACCCAGTTCCCCGGAGAACACCTTGAGCTGCTCGCGTCACGCCGCGCCCGGCTCGGCGTGTCGGTCAAGCTGCGGGACGCCAAGGAGACCGATTCGATTGGGGCGTTCGTCCAGGCGGTTGCGCCGAACGGCCCCGCCGCGCGCGCAGGGCTGCATTCGGGCGACATCATCACCAGCCTGAACGGACAGGCGCTGGTCGGCGGAAGCGCCACGCTCCGCGGAGACGAATCGGCACCCGGTATCCGGCTGGTCGGGATCGCAGCCCTGGTCGTGCCAGGCGATACCGTGCCGGTGGAGTTTCGCCGCGGTGCCCAGCGCCGCACCATCCTGATCGTGGCTGGCGATGATCCGGCGCTCGCCTGGGTCGGCCCCGACGGGCTGTTCGGCTACCTCACTGGTGACAACCGGGTGGAAGCGATGCGGAACGCGGAGGGTGGAGTACGCCGCAGCTTCGTGACCGGTCTCGGCCCGCGGGATACCCTGCGGGTTCGCACGGAGACACCGGCTTCCGGATTCAATCGTGAGCGCCTGCCGCCTCCCATGATGTTTGTGATGGGCTCACCACTCGCCGATCTCGAGCTGGCGCCAATGAATCCCGGTCTGGGCCGCTACTTCGGCACCGCCGAGGGCATCCTCGTGATCAATGTCCCCAGCGGCTCCCACCTTGGGCTGAAGGCCGGCGACGTCGTCCTCCGGGTCAATGGCCGCAGCCTTGCCGGGCCAGCGCACCTCCTGCGCATCCTCCGCAGCTACGACGACGACGAGCCGATCAAGCTCGACATCGTCCGGATGAAGAAGCCTCAGACGATTCTCGGACGGATCGGCGAAGAGTAGCCCGCAGCTCAGCCCGCGACCGTTGCCGCTCCGCCCCGGATCTGTCCCACCAGTCGGGCAAACTCCGCCACATCGAGACTCTGTGCCCCGTCGCTCAACGCCTGGTCCGGCGTCGGGTGCACTTCCACGATCACGCCCTGCGCCCCCGCCGCGAGTGATGCGAGGGTAAGCGCCGGCACGATGCTGCGGATGCCGGCGGCGTGACTCGGGTCGGCGATCACCGGCAGATGGGTCCGCTCCCGCACCATCGCCACGGCGTTGAGGTCCAGCGTGTGGCGTGTCGCCCGCTCGAACGTGCGAATCCCGCGTTCGCACATGACCACGTTGGGATTGCCGTTGGAGAGGATGTATTCCGCGGCGTGGAGCCACTCCTCGATCGTGGCTCCGCCACCCCGCTTGAGCAGAATCGGCTTGCCGCTCCGCCCGGCGGCGCGCAGCAGCGCGAAGTTCTGCATGTTCCTGGCGCCGATCTGCAGCATGTCGGCGTAGCGGGCGACCAGCGGCACTTCCTCCCAGCTCATCACCTCCGTCACAATGGGCAGCCCGGTGCGCTCCCGTGCCTCGGCCAGGTACTTGAGCCCGCGGACGCCGAGCCCCTGGAATTCGTAGGGTGAGGTACGGGGCTTGAAGGCGCCGCCGCGAAGCATGTCGGCACCTGCCTCTGCCACGAGGGCCGCGGTGTTGAGGATCATCTCCTCGCTCTCCACCGAGCAGGGCCCGGCGATGATCACCGGCCGACCGCTGCCGATCTCGATTGAACCCACCGTCACCACCGTGCCCTCGGGCCGCTGCCGCCGGTCGAACAGGGGCAGGTCGGGCTTGGGCCGCAGGTGCGGCGGCCGGGGCGCGACGGGACCGACCACCGCACCCTCACCCTGCCACGCGACGTAGCTGCCCAGCACCACGATGCGCGAGGCCAGCGCCTCGATCGCCTCCAGCGCCTCCGCCAGCCGGGGCTCACCCTGCCCGCCGTCCACGTCGAAATAGAACCGATAGGTCCACGGCGCCGAGCGCTCGGGGCGCGACTGCAGGCTCGTCAGGTTCACCCCGCGGCCGGCAAAGGCCTGCAGCACGGCGGCCAGCATGCCAGGCCGATGATCGGTCCAGACGATCAGCGAGGTCTTCTGCAGAATCGCGGGATCCAGCTCCACGCGGGCACTGGTGAAGGTGAGGAACCGGGTCTGGTTGGTCGGGTCATCCTCGATCCGGTCCTCCAGCACCGATAGACCGTACACCGCGCTCGCGTGGGCGCTGCAGATGGCCGCCTGCGAGGGATCGCCTGCCTTGGCGACGAGCTCCGCGCTGCCGGCGGTATCCCACGCGCTGACCAGCTGCACGTCCGGGAGCATCCGGTTCAGCCAGATCCGGCACTGGCCCAGTGCCACGGGGTGCGACAGGATTCGGGTGATGCCGCCGAGCGGCGCGCCGGGCAGTCCCATCACGGCGTGATGCACCGGCAGCAGTATCTCCCGACTGAGCGAGAGCGCCCCGTCGCCGAAGGCCTCATGCAGCAGGTCGTACGTCGGGGTGACGGAGCCGACCAGGGAATTCTCGATGGCGAGACAGCCGCCCTCGGCGCCCCCCTCCCGCACCGCCTGCACCACGTCCGTCACGTCTCGGCACGAGACCACCGTGAGGTCGGGCCACTGCTGCCGGGCAGCGGCTTCGCTGAAGGAACCGCTGGTGCCCTGAATCGCTACGCGCATGAGTCTGCTCCGGGAATGAAAAACAAAAACGCCCCGCCAGTCGGTGCCGGCGGGGCGTCGAGGGTCCGTGTCGGTGGAGCGCTAGGGCTTCCCCGCACCGGACGGCTCGTGCGCCGCGCCGGACGTGGTAAAGAAGAAGCCAAGGCGATTACCGTTGTGCATGGCCGTAGAGTACGGTGCGCGGGCCGGTGGAGTCAAGGGTGGGCGGGGGGAGGCTAGATTCGGGGAAGAAGCGATCAGCGGCCAGCAGTCAGCGGTCTTTCTCGAGTCCGGGATGAGGTCGTGCCTCTGAAGGCTGGTCGCCGAGCACTGAATGCTGGCCGCTGACCGCTGACCGCTAATTGCTCAACACCTCGACCCCACTTCATGCCTCACCCCGCACCCCTCCTCACCTGCCCCATCATGGCGCACCTGGTTCACCGCCACGGGCCGATGACCTTCGAGCGGGAGCTGCCGTTCGAGGCACTCATCGGCGCCATCATCTCGCAGCAGATCAGCGGCAGGGCGGCTGCGAGTATCGCCGCGCGGCTGCGGGAGCGCGTGTCGCTCGCGCCCGCCGCCATCGCCCGGGCCCATCACATGACCCTGCGGGCCGCAGGCCTCTCGCGGGCCAAGGCGATCTACCTTCGCGAGCTGGCGCGCTTTGCCCTGGCCGGCGGGCTGAATGATCTCGACAGTCTCGAGGACGAAGTCGTGGTCGAGCGACTGACCAGCGTGAAGGGCGTCGGGCGATGGACCGCCGAGATGTTCCTGATGTTCTCGCTCGGCCGGCCCGATGTCTGGCCGCTGGGCGATGGTGGGGTGCAGCGCGCCGCCCGGCAGCTCTACCGGATCCGCTCCCCCCGGCGGCTGGCGCAGCTGGGTCAGCGCTTTCGGCCCTTCCGCAGTCATGCGGCGTGGTATCTCTGGAGATCAATCGATGTGCCGTGAGCTCTCGCCCCATTCGCAGCTGAGCCGAGCGGTCCCCCTGGCCATCGGGGTGGCACTCTGCTGCCTGGCACGACCGCTGACGGCGCAGAGCCTCCCGTTGCTGCACCCCATCAACCCCGTCGCCGAATCCCGCAGCGGGTTGTACTTCCAGCCGACGGTTCCGGCCGGCAACGGCTGGCGCGTGGCGGTCGGTCTCGACTACGGCACCATGGTGGAGCTCGGCCTGCGCTCTTCGCTGGCCGATACCTCCTACCTGCTGGACACGGAGACGCTGCGGCTGAATCTGAGTCTCTCGCGGAATCTGGGGCCGCGCAGCTTTGTGCTGGCGGAGGTGTGGGGTGGCGGAAGCTACGGCGGCTTTCTCGACGGATTTCTGAACTGGTATCACGGATTGTTCGGCATCAACTTCCCGGAGCGGGAGCTGCGCCCCAAGGGGGAGTTCGCCTACCGCTACAAGTTCGCTGACAATCGGGTGGTTGGCTTCAAGGCCCAGTCCGCCTATCTGGGCGACCTGCGCATCGGGTTCGGGCGCCGGGTCGGGCGCGGTGTGCAGTCTGTGCTATCGGTGACCTTGCCGACCCACACCGGCGGAGCGGGATACGGGCGAGGGGTGCCCTCCCTGAGCCTGTTGCACACGGCCCGGGCGCAGGTGAAGCCGCGCCTGGTGCTGGAGGGCTCGGGTAACATCGGCTGGACTCCGCGGCACGGTGCCCTGCGCGACGTGCAGGAGGAGCTGTTCGTGCTGGGGACGGCCGGCTTCCGCTGGCGGACGATCGGGCCGGTGTGGAGCTTCGCCAACCTCTACCTGCATAGCCCCTATTACTCGGGGACGCAGGCGGGGCAACTCGACAACTGGGATCTGACGGTGGACTTTGGCGGGATCATTCGTTTGGCGAGGGGACGGGAATTCCGCTTCGGGGTGACCGAGGATCTCTGGCCCGGGGGGCCGGCGATCGATACCAATTTCAGGCTGGGGGTGAACTGGTGAAGAGAAACTGCTCCATGTTCTGGAACAGGAACTCCTTCGACTTGGGCTCCCGCAGATTCAGGCCGTAATGGTTGATCAGCTGCTGCTGGGTCTTGAGCCACTCGGCCCAGCAGGGAGCGCAGATTTCGGTGAAAGCCCGCAGCCCGAGGTCGGTCTGGAACGGGCGGAAGGCCATCTGGTCCCGGGTCTGGCCGCAGCGGGTGCAGGCGATGTGAGGCATGAGGCAAAGGTAATGACAGGCGAATTCGCCCGGGAGCTGCAGTGCTCAGGCGTCGCCGCGCTTGAGCGCCTTGACGCCACTCGCGGTGCCCAGCCCGGCACCGATGCCGAACACGGCAGCCGTGGCCGTGGTCACGATCGGTAGCAGGGCCGCGGGCCACGCAATGAGGGCCGCCACCAGTCCGGCGACGAACGGGGCGACGGGAGAGCGGATGCCATCGACAAAACGGAGCCGCTGCCGGACAAACCGGCGTGCCAGCACGAACCCGCCGACGGCTGCGGCCACGGAGAGCGCCAGGTACAGGAAACCCATTGTCGGATCCTCGGGAGAAAGTCGGCCATGATCAGCCAGGGTGCAGTACGGAACGCATTCCCGAGTAGATTCAACCCGGGCTTCCGGCAGGTCGATACCACCATCATGCAGCACAAGGACTCCCTGATGCTTGCTCTCGTGGGGTGGATCGTCCTCAGTTTCGCCGCGGCAGCGATTGGTGGACTCGCGGGACCCGGTACCTGGTATCGCGGGATCATCAAACCGTCGTGGAATCCGCCGGACTGGCTCTTTGGACCGGTCTGGACGGTGCTCTATACCATCATGGGGGTTTCGGCCTGGCTGGTCTGGCAGCGGCGGGGGGAGGCACCGGTCCGATTCGCGCTGGGGCTTTTCATTCTGCAGCTGCTGTGCAACGCACTCTGGTCGTGGCTGTTCTTCGGCTGGCACCAGATGGGATTCGCACTGCTCGAGCTGCTCGTGCTCTGGTGCCTCATTTTGGCCACGCTCATCGCATTCTGGCGGGTGTCTCCGCTCGCCGGTGGCCTGCTGATCCCCTACCTGCTCTGGGTCAGCTTTGCCGGATTCCTCAACTACACCCTGTGGCGTCTGAACCGGGCGTGACGCAGGGGCAGGTGACTCCCATGATGGATCTTCCCGACCCGCTGGAGGACGAGTTCCCCCTGGGAGACGGCGTGGCGGATCTGGAGGCGGAAGTCGTCTGCCCCCACTGCGCCGAGCGGTGCATCATTGCGCTTGATCCGGGCAGCGGCTCGACGCAGGACTACGTCGAGGACTGCCAGGTTTGCTGCCAGCCGTGGCGGGTGCATGTCAGTTACGGGCTGGAAGGGCGGGCGGAGGTGTGGGTCGAGGCGGAGTAGCCCTGCGTCCTGAGTCGTCGCGCTACCGCCGGAACTGATACGCCAGCTTGACGAAAAATCCATCGCTGGTGCGCGTGAGCCTGGTGAACTTGAAGGGACCACTGTCGTCGATGGAGCTGCCGTAGCCGAAGAAGGCCACCGTGCCGGGCGTCGGTTCGAATGAGGCCAGCCAGTCCACCCGCAGCCGGTTCGACTCCGCGGCGGCGGTCGGGGTGCCGTTGATCGAGATGGGCGCCCCGGTGCGGGCATCCTCCAGCCCCGCAGACCGGCCACTCACGTACTCGCTCACCACACGGAAAAAGAGGCTGCGGCTCGGCTGGTACTCCAGCTTGAGCCGCGGAATGATCGTGCGTGCGAACTCCGAGCCATCCCGCGCGCGCGTGATCCGAGACCAGGTAGTGGAGGCGGTCATCCGGATCGAGCCGCTGGGACGCAGCGACAGGCTCGAGGTGACTCGGGTCTCGTACCCTCGTCCGCCCTCCGCGAAGATGGCGCCCCGCCCCCGGGTCACCTTGGCGGAAGCGTTGATGGTCCGGAATGTCGGGGTGGTGAGCCCGGTGCTGAACTCGAAGCCGTCGTCCACGCCATCGAGGGGCTGGTACGGCACCGGTCCAGTGCCGGGATCGACCGTGTACCCCGTGTACGCTCCCGGCTCGAAGTCCACGAAGTTGTGCTCCGCATGGCCGGTCACCTTCCAGCCGCCCCGCAGGGTGAGGTTGATGTCGCCACCCTCGTCGCCTTCGATGGCGTTCCCGGGAAAGTCGTCGTACCGCCACAGCCGGTGGGGTCCGGCGAAGACGGTGATCGCCTCAAGCAGCGCCCCGCGCCCGCCGTAAAACGAGAGGCGGTTGAACGCGCGCCCCTCGACGATCGCGTTGCGCTGCAGAAATCCCGACTGGGCTTCGAAGTCGTTGCCGATCCCCGAGAGCTTGTAGTTGAAGCCC
>JANOFA010000100.1:0-4332 GCA_031413355.1 Gemmatimonadota bacterium
GGGCGTGCGCTCCAAGCGGTGGGCTGGCGCGACTGGGACGGTGGCACAGGTCGATGCGGCCAACAACGCCGAGCTGGTGCGACGCCTCCGTGGCGCCCCCGAGCCGAAGCGCAGGGCACGGTATCGTTGCGTGCTGGTGTATCTCCGCACGCCGACCGCGGTACCGGCAGCCTTCGAGGGAAGTTGTGCCGGACGCATTCTCGAGGCGCCGGCCGGGCAGGGTGGCTTCGGCTACGATCCGTACTTCTTCTGCGATGCGCTGGAAAAGAGTTTTGGGGAAGCAAGCATCGAGGAGAAGGAAACGGTGAGCCACCGTGGGCAGGCGCTCGCCGCCCTGGTGACGGCGCTCGGCTGATGGATCAGTGGTGAATGCACAAGCGGCGCGCACGCAACGAAGTCGCTCCACTGGTGGCCGGCTCCCCGCTGGTCCCACCCGCCCGTTCGGCTTACCTTCCCCGCCATTCGGGGCGTAGCTTAGCCCGGTAGAGCGCCTGCTTTGGGAGCAGGAGGCCGGGGGTTCGAATCCCCCCGCCCCGATTCAGTTCTTCTGCGTGCAGCATCACCGGATTGCGCCGGCCCAAACCTCAGGCCACCCGCGTCAATCCGGTGCGCCCCACCCAGGCGTACTCTCTCCGGTTCCGGGTCCCCGGTTCCCGGTGCTCGGAGCACCGAGGGCCGCAACCGACCCGAAACCTCGCCTTCTTCCCTCCGTAGAGCCGCCACCAGCATGGGTTCGGAATTCTCCACTTACCTTCAGCTTGGCCTCAGGCATATCACCGACATACGGGGATATGACCACATCCTGTTCGTGACCGCGCTGACCGTGGCGTACCGTCCCGCCGACTGGCGCCGGTTGCTGCTGCTGGTGACGGCCTTCACGCTGGGACATTCGATTACGCTGGCGCTCGCCACGCTGAACCTGGTGCATGTCCCATCGACGTCGGTGGAGGCGGCGATCGCCGCCACCATCGTGGTCGCGAGTCTGATGGCGATCGTCGCCGCGGTGGGCGCACCGACCGGCGAGAGCGAGAGCGTCAGCCAGCGCGGTCAGCGGCTGCGCTATGCCATGGCCGCGGGGTTCGGCCTGGTGCACGGGTTGGGGTTCTCGACCTTTCTGCGGAGCCTGCTGGGCGGGGAGGAGTCGCTGGTCCTGCCGCTCTTCTCCTTCAACCTGGGCCTCGAGGTCGGGCAGCTCGGCATCGTGGCTGGTGTGCTGCTCCTGGGCCTCGTCGCCGAGCGGGTGCTCCGGCTGGGGCGACGCGACTGGGTCCTGATCGTCTCGGGGGGCATCATCGCCATGGGCATTGTCATGCTGGCCGACCGGATCGGTTCGTAGTTCACACATCTCCTCTCCACGGACAGTCTTCCGATGCGCTCTCCCGATCGTCCGCTCCGTGTCCTCGTGGTCTTGGCTTGCCTTGGGCCGGCTCACCTCGCCGCGCAGCAGTCGCTGGGTACACAAACCGATTCCAGGACCAACCAGTCGAGCTTCCGCGCCATCGAAGAATGGCCTGATCCCACCGAGACCCGTGGCGCCTCCGGGGCGCCCGGGCCGAAGTACTGGCAGCAGCGGGTGGACTACGTCATCAAGGCCTCGCTGGACAGCACCACACACACCGTCACCGGCTCCGAGCGGGTGACCTATCACAACAACTCCCCGGACCGGCTGGACTATCTCTGGTTTCAGCTTGACCAGAACATCGACGACTCGGTGACCAGCAGGGCCATTCAGAGTGCTTCCGCGCTGCCCCGGCAACTTTCAGAACAGGCGCGCCGTTTCCTGCTGCCCGACGAGGGCGACGGGGGGTTCAGGCTCACTCGGGTGCAGGTGGTAGCCCGCAGCGCGGGGCGTGCCCCCCGCCGGCTTGACGTCCCCTACGTGATTCACGGGACTCAGCTCAAGGTGCCACTTCCTTCGCCGCTTCTGCCCGGGGCAACCGCGGTGGTGGAGATCGACTGGCACTTCGTGGTGCTGGAGACCAGCCGGAATGGCCGCGGCGCCCGGGAGAAGGTGCGGGACGGCTGGCTGTACGAGATGGCGCAGTGGTACCCGCGGGCGTCGGTCTATGACGATGTGAACGGCTGGCAGACCGACCAGTTCCTGGGGCAGGGGGAGTTCTACCTCAACTTCGGCAGCTACGACGTCGCGGTGACCGTGCCGCATGATCACCTGGTGCAGGCCACCGGCACGCTGCTCAACCCGCTGCAGGTCCTCACCCCCACCCAGCGCCAGCGGCTGGCCAAGGCGCTGACATCGGAAACCCCGCAGTTCATCGTGCGGCCGGAGGAGGTCATGCAGCCGGCGACGCGTCCCGCCGGCACGGCGCCGATCACCTGGCGGTTTCATGCCGACAGCGTCCGCGATTTCGCCTGGGTCTCCTCCAAGACGTTTGTCTGGGATGCGGCAGGGTTTCGCTACCGTCCGGGGGCGCGCGTCATCGAAATGCACTCGCTCTACCCCCGCGATGCCATGCCGCTGTGGGACAAGGTGTCGACCAAAGCGATCGCGCAGACGATGAAAACCTATGGTCGCCTCGCCTTCGAGTATCCGTACGCCAAGGCGGTCAACGTGCACGGCCCCGTCGGCGGCATGGAGTATCCGATGATCGCCTTTTGCGGAGCACGCCCGGCGGCGGACGGCAGCTACACGCCGGACCTCGAGCGGCGGCTCATCTCGGTCACGATCCACGAGGTCGGGCATAACTGGTTCCCGATGATCGTCGCTTCGGATGAGCGGAAATGGACCTGGATGGACGAGGGGATCAACAGCTTCCTGCAGTACTACGCCGAACAGGACTGGGACCCGACCTACCCCAGCCGCCGTGGTCCGGCAAAGAACGTCGTCGATTACATGAAAGACCCCGACCAGGTCCCGATCATGACCGAGTCCGACGTGATCCACCGCCAGTTCGGCAACAACGGCTATGCCAAGCCGGCTGCGGGCCTCGTCATGCTCCGGGAACAGGTCCTCGGCCCGAAACTGTTCGATCAGGCCTTTGGGGAATATTCGAAGCGTTGGGCCTTCAAGCACCCCCAGCCGGCGGATTTCTATCGTTCGATCGAGGAGGGCGGGGGAGAGCTGCTTGCCTGGTTCTGGCGGGGCTGGTTCTACACCACGTACGCCAACGATCAGGCCGTGGCCGGGGTCGAGGCGCAGCCGGCGGAGTCGCTCGTCGGCAGCACCGCACGGGGCCGGAACTACGTCAGGGTGGCGGTCGAGAACCGGGGCGGGCTGATCATGCCGCTGCAGCTGGACATCACACTGGACGACGGGACCATCCGGAAGGTCCGGCTGCCAGTGGACGTCTGGCGCAAGAACGAGAAATCGTTCACCTACGGCTTCTTCAGCGACAAGCAGGTGGTGAAGGTCGTGGTGGATCCCGATGAGGTCTTCGCCGACGTCAACCGGGACAACAACAGCTGGAGCAAGGCGCCACCGGCGGCGTCATGAAGCTGCTGCTCGGAGTGCTCGCCGTCTTTGGGACCTGGGGCATGCCGGCTGGGGGACCAGCGTTGCGGCCGCCCCGGTCCCCTGCCCACGACCTGCACGTGAGCCACACCCGTCTTGTGTTCGACGGCCGCACCGTCGTCTGCCGCATTCGGCTGTATCATGACGACCTGCAACTCACGCTGCGCGCCGCAAGCGGCCAGCCCGAGCTGCGGCTGACCCCCACCGATCGTGCCGACTCTCTCTTCACTGGCTATTTCCGCACCCATCTGCGACTGCAGGGTGACGGGAACCCGATTGTCCTGCACGTCACCGCGTCGGGCATGGAGCCCGACGCGGCGGCGCAGCAGGTGGTCTGGTATGTACTGGAAGGCACGGTGCCGGCGCCAGTCGGACAGGTGGTGCTGCTCAACAGCGCACTGTTCGAGTCGTTCGGCGACCAGCAGAATATCGTGCAGCTGCTCAGCCTGCCGGCCGACAGGCGCCAGACGTTTTACTTCACCGCGAGTGACCCGCGGGAGCAGAAGCTGGACTTCAGGCAGTAGCCGTTAGCGTTCAGCGCTCGCCACCCGCCCAACCACCCAACTGCCCAACCACCCAACTGCCCAATCACCCAATCACCCAATCGCCCAATCGCCCAATCACCCAATCGCCCAACCGCCCAATCGCCCAACCGCCCAACCGCCCAACCGCCCCTCTCCTATTCCTTCCAGATGAACATCATCGCGTGCGCCACCGTCGCCAGCCCGATCGACGCGACAGCGGCTTTCTTGTGCGGCGTCCACCCGCCTCGTTTCCCCGCCGCGATGCGGGCGTCAATGTCCGCGGTGCTCGGCGCGATCTGCGCAGCGTAGATGAAACCTGCACTCGAGGCCAGCATCAGG
>JANOFA010000101.1:0-6030 GCA_031413355.1 Gemmatimonadota bacterium
GACGCGCGGGCGGTTAGCCCTAGGGAGGAGCGAGTACGATGCCCATTGCACTGGGTGTGATCGGCGTCGGGGCGCTGCTGCTCCTGCTCTTCGTGGTCAACCATTCCCGCGCTGACCGACGCAAGGCAGATCCGGCGCAGGCCGGCGACGGAGGTGCGGGGTCGTCCGACGGCAGCGGAGCCTCCTCCAGGGACTGCGCCAA
Organism: Gemmatimonadota bacterium; assembly: GCA_031413355.1. Taxonomy (GTDB): domain Bacteria; phylum Gemmatimonadota; class Gemmatimonadetes; order Gemmatimonadales; family GWC2-71-9; genus JADJOM01. The sequence continues at coordinate 203 of JANOFA010000101.1, forward strand.
CGGCACTGCCGACTGCGACACCAGTGGTGATGCCGGCAGTGATGCCAGCGGTGGAGATGGCGGCGGCGGGGACGGTGGAGGTGGCGGCGAGTGAGACGACTCCCCGCCCATGCGCTGCTTCGGCGGGTCCGGCAATCATGACGCCCACCCAGCCGATCACACTCGTTGTCTTCGACCTGGACGGCGTGTTCTACGACTTCCTTCCCGCCCGGCGACTCGAATATCTCGCCAATCTCACCGGCAAGGACGCGGCCTCGATTCGGGCGGCGATCTGGGAATCCGACTTTGAGCACAGCGCCGAAGCGGGTGCCTACCCGACCGGTGACGCCTACCTGCAGGAGTTCAACCGCCGGCTCGGCCATGCCCTCACGCGGGAGCAGTGGGTCGAGGCCAGAAGGAGAGCAATGGCGCCGCGCCCCGGCATGCTTGCGCTCCTGGCGTCATTGCTGCCCCGCATTCCGTTGGCCGTGCTGACCAACAACGGTGCTCTCCTCCGCGAGACACTCCCCCTGCTTGCCCCGGAGCTCTGCGCCCTGCTGGGCGATCGGGTGCATGTCACTGCCGACTTCGGTGCGCGCAAACCGGATCCGCTCGTCTTTACCCGGCTGGCAGCGCGCTACCGGCATCAGCCAGCGTCGATCTTCTTTGTGGATGATGACCTCACCAATGTTACCGGTGCGCGCATCGCCGGGCTTCAGGCCGCGGTGTTCGACAGCGAGCAGCAGATCGCACGGCTGCTGGCAGAGGTCCTGCCTCCGGCTGGCTGAAACGAGAGCTCAATCAGCCATCAGCCGTTGGCCGTTAGCTGTCGGCCGTCAGCCGTCAGCGGCAGGGGAGGGGCGAGGCCGCGGGAGTCCTGGAGGGCGCATGCGTAGGTGGCCCTGATTCACCACCGTACCCCACACAAAGCCGAGCGCCCGGAAGGACCCTGCGGACGAGCCCCGACTACACGCCGGGAGATGGGCCGGGCTTTCTTGAGGGATTTCTTCGCGTACGCTCCTCGGTTCGGGCGGGCGGGGACGCCCGCCCCTACCCCCGCCCCGGGCTCGATCCGCGTAGCTTCAACCGCAGGTGCAGCTGGTCCCATCTGCCAGTCGAGACCCCGTGACCGGACCCTCTCCCGATACACCGTATCCGATACCCGGCGCGCGTCGCACCGGCTTCCTCAAGTATTTCATCACCCGGCCCACCATCCTGGTCGGTGATTACACCTATTACGATGACCCGCGGGGACCGCAGCACTTCGAGGCCAACGTCCTCTATCACTTCGATTTCATCGGCGATCGCCTGATCATCGGCCGGTACTGCTCGATCGCCGCCGAGGTCCGCTTCATCATGAACGGCGGCAACCACCCGACCGACTGGCTGACCACCTACCCCTTCCCCATCTTTGGCAACGGCTGGGAGCTGGCCTCCCCGCCCGCCTGGCCGTACAAGGGCGACACGATAATCGGCAACGACGTCTGGATAGGGTACAGCGCCATCATCATGCCGGGCATCACCGTGGGCGACGGCGCCATCATCGCCACGGCGTCGGTGGTCACGAAGGATGTCCCTCCCTACGCCATCGTCGGCGGCAATCCGGCGACGACACTGCGGTACCGATTCGACGAGGCGACTATCAGCCGACTGTTGGCGCTGCGCTGGTGGGACTGGGACGCGGCCAGGATCACTCGCCACATCCGCGCCCTCTGCGCCGGTGATGTTGCCGCGCTGGAGCAGGCGGACTAGCCGCTCAGCAACACCTTCGCCGGAGTCATCCATGGCCGTCGCGCTGTCCGCTGAATCCCGGAAGCAAGCGCTCGCATCCATCAAACGCTTCTGGACCGAGAATCTCGATGCAGAGGTCGGCGGCCTTCAGACTATCGCGCTGCTCGACTTCCTGCTTGCCCAAGTCGGCTTCCGTGCGTCGCAAATGATGGCTCCCTCGATCTAGCCATGTCGCAAGCCTCGCTCGGCGTCACCGTCATCGCCGCCAGCAGCCTCTCGCTCTGGTTGCACCTCCGCGCCGAGTCCAGGGGCCAGCGGCAGCGGGTGTATCTTTTCAAGCCGCTCACCACCACGCTCCTGCTCCTGCTCCCGGTCCTCTCGACTTCGGCACACGGGGCACGCTATCAGCTGGCCATCGTCGTCGGGCTGGTCTGCTCGTTGATCGGCGACATCTTCCTCATGCTCCCGAGGGACCGCTTCGTTCCGGGGCTCGCGAGTTTTCTCCTCGCGCATATCGCCTATCTGGTCGCTTTCACCACGGATGTCCCGCTGGGGACAGCGCCGGCGCTCGCCCTGCCGCTTCTGGCGCTTGCGGTTCCGCTGCTGCGGCTGCTCTGGCCCGATCTCGGCGCACTCCGCATTCCCGTGATTGTCTACGCCGCCACGATCCTGCTGATGGTCTGGCTGGCCTGGAGCCGGAGCTGGACTCTGCTCACTCCGGGGTCGATGTTCGCGGCCATTGGGGCGACGTTGTTCATGGCCTCGGATGCCATCCTCGCGCTCAACCGCTTCCACCGCCCCCTGCGACAGGCGCAGTCGCGGATCATGACTACTTATGTGGCGGCACAGGCGCTGATCGCATTGTCGGTGGGCATGAGGTGAAGGACGACCCCCTCCCTGCAGCACAATACAGCGCTAGGCGGACGACATCGAACATGCGCATCAAGATCGGTGAAGTAGAGGCGCTCTTCCGGTACCCAGTGAAGTCCATGAGCGGCGAGCGTCTCGAGGCCGCCGACCTGGGCTGGCACGGGCTTGAGGGCGACCGGCGCCTGGCCTTCCGTCGGGCTGACGATCGAGGCGGCTTCCCCTGGCTGACTGCCACCAGGCTGCCCGGGCTGATTCTCTTTGCGCCACAGCGGCGAGACCCCGCCGTCGCCGGGAACCTCCCCACCCACGTTCGCACGCCGGAAGGAGAGGAGCTGGCCATCCTCGGCCAGGAGCTGGCGACGGAGGTCGGTCGCCGCCATGGCTCGCCGGTCGAGATGGTGCACCTCAACCGCGGCATCTTCGACGAAGCGAGCATCTCGCTGATTGCCTCCACCACGGTCGGCGAAACCTGCAGGCTCGCGGCGCAGCCCCCCGACGTCCGGAGATTTCGACCGAACATCCTGATCGCATCAGCGCAAGCAGTGCCGTTCGAGGAGGACGAATGGGTAGGGGGCATCCTCTCGTTCGGAGAATCCAGGGAGGCCGCTGCCATATTCGTCACCAATCGCGACGAGCGCTGCTCGATGGTGAACTTCGACCCTGACTCGGCCCGCCCCGCCGCCGAAGTGCTCAAGGCGATTGTCCGGGTGAGGGACAACAAGGCCGGGGTCTACGGCACCGTCACTCGATGCGGGCGCCTCACGGTAGGGCAGCCGGTATTCTTCGAGTCTGCACATTGCGAGCAGTTGTGAATCGACTGACATCACAAGCGGTGAGCGCCAGCCAGCAACAGCATGCGGTCGATGTTCACTGTCATGTGGGCGACATACTTCATGGCGTCGGAGGCCATCCTGGCGCTCGATCGCTTCCACCGCTCCATCCGACAGGCGCAGTCGCGGATCATGACCAGCTACGTGGCGGCCCAGGCACTGAACGCATTGTCCGTGGGCACGAGATAAGAGGCCGGCCCATCCCCGCCGTACAATCACGCAAGTGGCCCTCGCCACTCACACGCCTGCGCAATCGGGCGCCGCGCGATGTCCCTCACACGATGGAGAAGCGGATCATGACGGTGAAGCCCTCAAGCCAGCTCAGAGAAGGCGACCACTGCGACGTCATTGGCGGTACCCACAAGGGCAAAGCCGGCACCGTCCGAGATATCAAGACGGGGAAGACCGGCCATGCCTCGATTACAGTCGTACAATCCAATGGCGTGCGATTCAAGACGCTGGCAAAGAATGTGAATGTCGAGACGGCGAGGACGCCGGACCGGCGCCGAGCCAAGCCCTGATGCGCGAGTGTCAGGCCCACAGATACGGCAGACGATGAGACAGGTGATCGCGCCATGACCCTGCTCGACTCCTGGATGCCCGCCCCCGATGTCAGGGCGCGCTATGCCGTGCGCATCGGCGCACCGCCGGCGCGGGTCTATGCTGCGCTGCTCGCGACCGACTTCAGCCGCTCCTGGGCAGTCCGCGGATTGATGGGCATTCGGCTCCTCCCCACACTGCTCCGCTCGCCCCGATCCACCTGGCAGAAGCTTGTCCACCCTCCCCGGGCATCTCGCGCGACCCTCGCCGATCTCACGCACTCCGATTTCGTCTTCCTCGCGGCGACGCCGCCGCAGGAGATTGTCCTCGGGATCACCGGTCGCTTCTGGAAGCTGGCCGCGGAGGTGGTACGGATTCCGCCGGAGGAGTTCCGCGAGACACTCCCCGTCGGACTGGCCCAGGCGGCGTGGAATTTCGAGATCACCGCCGCGCCGGGAGGCTCCGAGCTGGCGACCGAGACCCGCATCCGCTGCGCCGACCCGGCCACGCTACGGCAATTCAAGTGGTATTGGCGGCTGGTGGCGCCGGGCAGCGGGCTGATCCGCCACGCCATCCTGAGTCAGGTGCGGCGGGAAGCGATGGTCGAGTAGGCGATTGGGCGATTGGGCGATTGGGCGATTAGGCGATTGGGCGATTAGGCGAGTAGGCGATTGGGCGATTGGGCGATTGGGCGGTTCGGCGGTTGGGCGGTTCGGCGATTAGCGGCCTCCCTGAAACCAAGGCGATCACCAATGTCATCTTCGCTTTCGCGGCTCTCCGCTTTCCTGCCAACCGTCACCCTCATGGCTTGCCGGGCGACATCGGCGCCTCCGCCGGCGCTGACCCTGGTATCGCACGAATACGGTTACGAGATGCCTGCCTCCGTGCCGGCGGGTCTGGTGCGGATCACGCTGCGGAACGATGGGCGCGACGTGCACGAGGGCCTGATCGTCAGCTTCACCGATCCGCGCGGAAGTGCTGCAGCCTATGTCGACAGCGTCAGGGCCGACGTCGACTTTCCCGCCTTTGCCACCGACATCGGTGGGCCCGGTCTAACTCTGTCAGGCGACTCGACCACCGTGTGGATCGAGCTCAGCCCGGGCCGCTACGGGGTGGTGTGCTGGAAGGGCGATCATTTGCGGCGGGGGATGGCCCACGACCTGGAGGTCACCGCTGCCACGGGAGCGGCATCGGAGCCGCCGGTGGCAAGCGCGGAGATTGTACTGCGGGATTTCACCTTTCTGCCGTCGACTGCGCTGCGGCCTGGTCGCCAGGTCCTGCATGTAAGGAATGAGGGGAATGAGCCCCACGAGGCCGACATCTTCCGGCTATCCGATTCGACAAGCGTTGGCGATTATCTCGCCTGGCTCAAGGGGGGTGAGGCAGGACCACCGCCGGTCGATCCCGTCGGCGGGCTGGGCGACCTGGCGCCAGGCCGGGAGCTATGGCTGTCGATCGACCTCCCTCCGGGGCGCTACTTCCTGCTGTGCCAGGTCCCCGCGTCAGACGATGGCCGCCCGCATTACGAGCATGGGATGGTGCTCGAGTTCACCGTGTCGTAGTCTGGTTGGGTCGTGGCCAATGGTTGCGCCGTGCGTCGTCCCTCACTGGTCGCGCCTCTTGGCCGATGGTCCCGCCGCGCGCTCGGCGTGCGCCTTCCGCGGACAGATCCCAAGCAATGAAAGGCGCACACACGCGCGCTCTGGGACCAATCGGCCGGCGATGCGCTTCCCCCCTACCGCCTAATCGCCCAATCGCCTAATCGCCTACCTCCCCTTCAGCGAATACGACCGCAGCACCTTCATGTAGTTGGCCCGCTCGAACGCTGCCGGATCGGCGCAGGCCCGCTGGCTCATGCTGCCCTGCATGAGTTCGATC
>JANOFA010000102.1:0-3283 GCA_031413355.1 Gemmatimonadota bacterium
ACCCTGTCCAACCTCACCGTCCTCGATCATCCGCTGATCCAGCAAAAGCTGACTCTGCTCCGCCAGCGCACCACGAGCACGCGGGACTTCAAGGAGCTGGTGCGCGAAATCGCGATGCTGATGGCGTACGAAGTGACCAAGGACCTGCCGAGTGAACCGGTCGAAATCGAGACGCCGCTGGAGCGGATGACCGGTCGGATGGTGTCGGACAAGAAGCTCACCCTGGTCCCGATCCTCCGCGCCGGGCTCGGCATGGTTGACGGGGTGTCGCAGCTGCTGCCCACCGCGCGTATCGGGCATATCGGCGTGGCGCGGGATCATGACTCGCTGGAGCCGGTGCGGTACTACGCCAAGCTGCCTGGCGACGAGCGGGAGCGCGATTACTTCATCCTCGACCCGATGCTCGCCACCGGCGGCTCGGCGACGGCCGCGGTCACCACGCTCAAGGCCGCGGGGGCGCGCCGGATCCGGTTTCTCTGTATCGTCGCGGCGCCGGAGGGGGTGCGGCGCATGCTCGACGGTCATCCCGATGTTCGGGTGTTCGCCGCGGCACTGGACCGCCAGCTCAACGAGCACGGCTACATCGTGCCGGGGCTGGGCGACGCCGGCGACCGGCTGTTCGGGACCCAGTGACGTTCGCCGCCGCGCTGCTCGCCACGGCATTGGCGGCACAGACGACGCCTGCTCGCCGCATCGCGATCACTTTCGACGACATCCCCACCACCAGCGTGCTGCCACAGATTATCGCGGCCCGCGAATCGCTGACTGTGGAACTGCTCGACGCGATCGTCGCCCATCGGGTCCCCGCGATCGGCTTCGTGAACGAGGTCAAGCTGGCCGACAGCAGCGGGGCCATCGACGCGCGGATGACGGACCTGCTCAGCCGGTGGCTGGAAGCGGGGTTGGCGCTGGGCAACCACACGTACTCCCACCCCGACCTGCACACCACCCCGCGGGCGGAGTTCGAAGCCGACCTGGTCCGGGGCGAGACCGTCACCCGCCGCCTCCTTGAGGCCCGGGGACTGCGGCTCCAGTTCTTCCGTCACCCTTTCCTTCATACCGGCCGGGACCTCGCGACCCGGGATTCGCTGGTGGCGTTTCTTTCCCGCCGGGGAGAGCGGGTCGCCCCGGTGACGGTGGACAACTCGGATTACATCTTCGCCGCCGCCTACGACCGCCTCCGCCGCCAGGGGGACACCGCCACCACCCGGCGGATCGCTTCGACCTACCTCGACTACATGGAATCGGTCGTAGCCTTCTACGAAGCCCAATCCACCGCTATCCTGGGTCGGGAGCTGCCCCAGATCCTCCTGCTGCACGCCAACCGGCTTAACGCGGAGACATTCGATCTCCTGGCTCGGCGGCTGGAGCGGCGGGGCTACCGCTTCATTTCGCTGGAGCAGGCGTTGGCGGACGAGGCCTACCGCTCGGCCGATCTTTACACCGGCCCGGCCGGCATCACCTGGCTGCATCGCTGGGCCATCACCCGCGGAATGCCCGGCTCGACCTTCCGCGGTGAGCCGGATGTGCCGGATTGGGTCGCGGCCGCGGCGAGGTAGGAGTATTGTGCACGATGTACAATCGCCCAATCGCCTAATCGCCTAATCGCCCAATCGCCTAATCGCCTAATCGCCTAATCGCCCAATCGCCTAATCGCCCAATCGCCTAATCGCCCAATCGCCTAACCGCCCATGACTCTCCGCCTCACCTTTCACGGCGCCGCCGGCCAGGTCACCGGCTCCATGCACCTGCTGGAGGCCGCCGGTGCGCGCGTGCTCCTCGACGCCGGCCTGTTTCAGGGCAAGCGCTCCGTCGCGCGCGCCCTCAACGCCGTGCTCCCGGTGGACCCGCGGGTGATCGACGCCGTGATCTTGAGTCATGCGCACATCGATCATGCCGGCCGGCTGCCGCTGCTGGTGAACCACGGCTTCCACGGGCCGATATTCGCCACGCCGGCCACCCGGGACCTCACCGCCGTGATGCTGCCCGATGCCGCGCACATCCAGGAGAAGGACGCCGAGTTCCTGAAGCGTCGCGGGCGGGCGGGGCCGGAGAGCGAGCCGCTCTACACCATGCCGGATGCGATCGCGGTGCAGGACCTGATCGTCGGGCTGCCGTATCGCCGGGTCCACAATCTCCGCAAGCATCTCGCCTTCGAGTTCACCGACGCCGGCCACATTCTCGGCTCGGCTTCGGTGGCGCTGCGGGTGACGGAGAACGGCGGCACCCATCGGCTGGTGTTCTCGGGCGACATCGGTCGCGCGGGGCTGCCCATCATCCGTGACCCCGACCCGCCGGCCGGCCCGGTCGACACCCTGATCATCGAATCCACCTACGCCAACCGGGACCACGAATCGGTGGCCGACGCCGAGACCCGCCTGGGTGACGTCGTCCGCCGGGTCGTGGGCCGCGGCGGCAAGATCTTCATCCCGTCATTCGCCGTGGGGCGCACCCAGGAGCTGGTCTACAGCCTGCACCAGCTCTTCCGCGCCGGGAAGATTCCCGGCATCCCCATCTACGTCGACAGCCCCCTCGCCATCGATGCCACCCAGGTCTTCCGGCTGCACCCCGATCTGTTCGATCGGGGCGAGAACATGATCGAGACCACGACGCTGCTGTTCGATTTTCCACTGGTGCACTACACCCGCGACGTGCTCGAGTCCAAGAAGCTCAACAGCATGCCGGGACCGGCGGTCATCATCGCGGCGAGCGGCATGGCGGAATCGGGGCGGATCGTCCATCACCTGGCCAATGGCCTGGGTAACCATCGCAATCTGGTGCTCTTTGTCGGCTTCCAGGGCGAAAACACCCTCGGCCGGCGGATCCAGGAAGGTGCGAAGACGGCCAAGGTCTTCGGAGAGGAGATCGATGTGCGGGCCGAGATCGAGACCATCGGCGGGTACTCGGCGCACGCTGATCGCACCGAGCTGCGCGCCTGGGTCCGGAAGCTCGGTGGTCCCATCCGACGCGCCTTTGTGGTGCATGGGGAGCCGGATGCAGCCCAGGCGATGGCGCGCATCCTTCGGGAGGAAGGGGTCCGACAGGTCGACGTGCCGAAGCAGGGGGAGGGGTTCGACCTGGACAGCTGACTGCTGACGGCTGATGGCCGACGGCCGACGGCTGACACCCGTTTCACCCAACCACCCCCTCCACCGGTTTATTTTCCCGCCGTGCTCATCTCCCGCCGTCGTATCGCGCTCGCGCTCCTGCTGTTGCTCGGGCTCGCCTATCTCGCCTCCCTGACCAGTGTCGTCATCGCCAGCCGGCAGGACCAGCGCCGCCT
>JANOFA010000103.1:0-1772 GCA_031413355.1 Gemmatimonadota bacterium
CTCGGCGCGGTCGTACCCCAGTATATCGCCGACCTTGTGGCCTGGACCGCGATCGGCGCGCGGACCGCGGAATCCCAGACTCATCGCGAAATGGCCAGCGGCCTGTCCATGCCGGTCGGGTTCAAGAACACGACCGACGGCAACCTGCAGGTTGCGCTCGACGCCATGCAGGCCGCTGGCGCGCCACACACCTTTCTCGGCATGGACGACGACGGCCGCGGGGCGATCATCCATACCACCGGCAATCCCGACCGCCATCTGGTCCTGCGGGGCGGCGGCGGGGGCACCAATTTTGACGCCGCCTCCGTCGCCGAGGCGGCCCGGCTCTGCCTGTCGCGCGGGCTGCCCGCCCGGGTCATGGTGGACTGCAGCCATGGCAATTCCAACAAGGACCATTCGCGTCAACCCGATGTCTTCCATGACGTCGTCGCCCAGGCGGCAAGCGGCAGCCCGCATCTGCTGGGCGTGATGATCGAGAGCCACCTGCAGGGCGGCAGTCAGTCGCTGACCCCAGGCGGGACGGGGCTTGCCTACGGAGTGTCGGTGACGGACGCCTGCATCGACTGGCCAACGACCGAGCGGATACTACGCGAGGCGGACGCAGCACTCCGGGCGGCGGGGCGGGGTATCGGGCTCCAGGCAGGGGCTCGGCGGGCAAGCGCCGGCTAGCACAGAAGCAGCGCAGCGCGACAGGGAAGAGGGCGACGGCGAATCTCCCGTCGCCCTTGTGCATTTGCAGCCGCGTGCCTGCCTCGAACATGTCACGGTTCCGCTCCGGACTCGTGAGTTGATGCAGGGCTGAACTCGGGGAGCAGGCTTCCGGTGAGAATCAGCGCTCCTCCGCCCCACTGAAGCGGTGAGAGCCGATCGCCGGTAATGAGGTAACTGGCGACGGCGGCAATGACGGGCTCGAGGGTGTAGATCAACGCGGTGTAGGTGGGCGAGAGCACCTGCTGGGCGGCGAGCTGGAGGCGAAGGGCGATGACGCTGGCCAGGATCGCCTCGTAGCCGATGATGGCGATGAGCGCCGGTGTCGGGTGCATGACCGGGGTCTCGAGCAGGGGAAGGAACACGAGGGTGAACAGTGTCGCCGTGGCGATCTGCGTGATCATGAGGCGGGCTGGTGGGTGGCGCCGTGCGAGCGTGCCGGTCGCAACCATGTGCGCGGCGAAACAGGCGGCACAGGCCACGGTGAGCAGGTCGCCGCGATTGAAGCCACCCGCGAGCGTCCCGGGCCGGGTGAGCAGGAGGAGCCCGGCGAGGCCGAGGGCGAGGCCGATCGTGGCCAGCCGGCCGGGCCGGCGACGATACACCGCGAAGACGATCAGTGGCGTGAAGGGGATGTAGAGTGCGGTCAGGAACCCGGAGCGGCTGGCCGTGGTGATCCCGAGTCCGATGGTCTGAGTGGCAAAGCCGAGCGCGAGCAGTGCGCCGAGGATCCCGCCGGCCCGCCATTCGGCGCGGGTGGGCATCATGATCCATGGGCTCAGCAGCAGTGTCGCGACGACGAACCGCGCCGCGGTGAACGCCATCGGCGTGGCATCCTGCAGCGCCAGCTTGCCTAACGGAAACGCGGCTCCCCAGATCAGGCACGTCGTCCACAGCGCCAGGATCGCGCCCCGGCGCGTCAACCGGTGCGCTCCTGAGTTTCGCGCAGGACGTCCCGCAGGTATCGGCCGGTGTGAGATGCGGCGACGTCGGCCACGGCTTCCGGAGTTCCCTGCGCGACGACGTGGCCGCCCGCCGCGCCGGCCTCGGGCCCGAGATCGATG
>JANOFA010000104.1:0-2936 GCA_031413355.1 Gemmatimonadota bacterium
CAAGGGCGGCTTCGGCGGCTTCCTCAAGTGGATTCTGGCCCTGCGCCAGGAAATCGGAATCCCCCACACCCTCGGGGACATCGGCATCGATACCGCCCGCCTCGACGCGGTGGCGGCGATGGCCATCAAGGATCCCACGGCCGGCAGCAACCCGATCGCCTTCACCAAGCGGCAGTACAAGGCACTGGCCCTGAAGTGCGTGACTGGCAATCTCTGACCTGGTCGCCAGCCAGATGCCAGCCTCTCGCCTCCCGCTCCCGGGCCGGATGAACCGGCCCGCCGTAGGTCTCGCCCTCGCCCTCACGCTCCTCGTGAGGGCGGTCGCGCTCCCGGCCCAGACTCCTCTCGCCCTGATGCCCCTTCCGGCGCAGCTGGAGGTCGCGGAGGGCCGGCTCCGGCTTGACAGCACCTTCACGTCGCGATTGACCGGCTTCGGAGATGAGCGACTTTCCAGCGCGGTCATCCGCGCGACGCTCCGGCTGGAGGCACGCCTCAGTCGGCCGCTCTCCCGGGCGGTGCCGCAGGGCGAGGGCAGCGCCACGCTGCGCATCACGGTCACCGGACCGGGTGAAGTGATCCAGACGCCGGAGGAGGACGAGTCCTACACCATCGCGGTGACCGATCACGACGCCACGCTCACCGCGCCGACGGTGGTGGGCGCGCTCCGCGGACTCGAGACCTTGCTGCAGCTGGTCACGGCCGACAGCGCCGGGTTCTACCTCCCCGTCGTCAGGATCAGCGATACGCCGCGCTTCCGCTGGCGCGGCCTGACGCTCGACGTCGGCCGCCATTTCATCCCCCCGGATGCCGTGCGCCGGACGCTCGACGGCATGGCGGTGGTGAAGCTGAACGTGCTGCATTGGCATCTCTCCGAAGACCAGGGCTTCCGGATCGAGAGCCGCCGCTATCCCAAGCTGCACCAGCGCGGCTCCGACGGTCTCTACTACACCCAGGCGGACGTCCGTGAGATCGTCGCGTATGCCCGCGACCGCGGCATCCGGGTGGTGCCGGAATTCGACATGCCGGGCCATGCGACCAGCTGGTTCGTGGGCTACCCGGAGTTCGCCAGCGCACCGGGGCCGTACACCATCGAGCGCAACTACGGCGTCTTCGATCCCGCCTTCGATCCGACCCGCGAGGAGACCTACCAGTTCATCGACGGCTTCATCGGCGAAATGGTGCTGCTCTTCCCCGACCCGTACTGGCATATCGGCGGCGATGAGGTCACCCCGACGCAGTGGAACCGGAATCCGCGCATCCTGCGCTTCAAGCGGCTGCAGCAGTTGAAGGACAACGAGGCGCTGCAGGCGTACTTCAACCAGCGGCTCGCACGCATCCTCACGAAATACCACCGGCGGATGGTGGGCTGGGACGAGATCCTGCACGCCGGCCTCCCCTCGACCGCGATCATCCAGTCGTGGCGCGGGACCGAATACCTCGGCCAGGCGGCGCGACAGGGACATCGTGGCATCCTCTCGGCACCGTATTACCTCGACCACATGAAGCCGACCGAGGTCTACTATCTCGCCGACCCGCTGCCCGCGGGAACCAGCCTCACCACCGAGGAGCAGGCCAGCATTCTCGGCGGTGAGGCGACGATGTGGGCGGAGCATGTCGGGCCCGGCACCATCGACTCCCGCCTCTGGCCCAGGCTGGGCGCGATCGCCGAGCGATTCTGGTCGCCGGGGCATGTGAAGGATGTGGCTGACATGTTCCGCCGGCTGAGCCGGCTCAGCGTGGAACTCGAACGTGCAGGGCTGGGGCACGAGGGACATACCTACCGCATGCTGCGGGTGCTGACCGGTCGACGCGGCGTGAAGCCGCTGCACGACCTCCTGGCGGTGACCCGGCCGGTGACGCTCGGAGAGCGGGGCCGGGCCAGCGGCCTGAGCCTGCTCCCGCCACTCACCCGCCTGGTCGATGCCGCCAACCCCGATCCGTGGAGCCGGAGCGACCTGGTCCGTCAGGCGCACGTTGCCACCGGCGACGGCGAGGCGGCGGTGGCGGCGCGTGCGTCATTGCGAGAGACCTTCACCGACTGGATCCCGCTGGGGGCACGGGTTGCGGTGCTGACCGACTCGCTGCCGATCGCCTCCGACGGCATCCCGGCGGCCAGGGCACTGGGCGACCTCGCCCGGGTCGGCCTCGCCGCGCTCGACTACCTCACGCAGGGCCAGGCGCCGGCGGGCTGGAAGGCAGGCGCAACCACCACGCTCGAGGAACTGGCCAAGCCCCAGGGGCTGCTGCGCCTGGCGGGGGCCGCCGTAGTCGCACAACAGCCCGTCGGTGAACGCCCGGCCGTGCCCGACGCTCCCGCGCACGTCCACGTGCAGCCCGATGTACTGCCCCTCGATCGCCAGCATCTGCTGGAGCGTGCCGTACAGCCCGCGCCACTGGTTGCGCACGGTGTCCGAATACACTGGCCCGATGATGACCGGGTACTTCCGGGTCTTGTCCAGGTTGGGCGGTTCGAGCAGCCTTCCGTGGATGGTCGCCCCGTCGACGTGGCTCTTGAAGGTCACGTACCGCGGCTGAATCCACGGGTACCTGGCGAACTGCTTGGCCGGTGAATTCGTGATTCGCCGCTCCGCGACGCCTCCCGCGGCTCCGACGATGTAGAGTTCGGTCGGCGTGACGTCGTTCGAGTGCAGCACCGCGACGCGGGTGCCGTCCGGCGACACGGTGGGCATGTGGACGCCGGCCAGCCGGGTCACCTGCGCGATCGCTCCGCCCGCCTCCGGCATCGCGTAGACGGGACGCTCGTACGGGTTCTTCTGGGTGGACACGAAGAAGACCTTGCCGGCCGGCTTCGAGACGATCAACGGCGAGGCTCCAAGCGAAACGCCAATCACGTCCCAGTCGCCCTGGGTCAGCGCCTTGGGCGTGCCGCCCGACAGGGGAAGAGCGAACAGGCGATGCCGGCCGTCCAGGTCGGC
>JANOFA010000105.1:0-5217 GCA_031413355.1 Gemmatimonadota bacterium
AGGGGTATTTCATCTGGCTCACCATTTTGTGATATCCATTCCAATCGGTTCAATTCTTTTTTCAATTTGGGGAGCGAATTCCATTCTTCTTCAAACAACGTCAAAATTTTTTGATGAATCTCAAGTATACTATTACTGTGTAATTCTATTCCCGTCGTACGTTTCCTGACTTTTTTCATCGTTTACTGTATTGATAAGATTTTTTAAGGAAGTGGTAATGATTAAAAAAAGTAATACTTTTTTTAATTTTGGAGTCAAAGAATTTGATTTATGGACGGATATCACAAAATTCTTTTCTTTGAATGTGTTTTGACTCCGCCGCGTCGGCCTCCAGCAGCAGGTCGTCGACCTGCACCCGGACCTTCACGCCCCGATCGGCGGCACGCACCAGGTAGTCAACCGCAATAAGGCCGACATTGTCCGCCGAGAAGATGAAGTACTGGACGTCAATGGTGTGCTCGGCGTATTCGCTGAGCCACGCCCGGGCGACCATGGCGCCACCGCCGTCTTCGAGCACGTAGACCCCGGTCTTCGTCGCCATCAGCGAGTCGACCGCCTGGAGTTGCTGGGCGAGGTGGATGGTGGTGTCGCGATGGATGCTGGCGCAGAAGTCCGCATCCTCGGCAGCGGCGACAGGAGGAGTGGCTTCCCCGCTGCAGCCCGCCAGCAGGGTCACGATCAGGAGTAGTGGGAGCCGCGGCATCACGGTGTCGCTTTCAGCAGGAAGGGGCCATCACCGTACCCCGGCGCCCCAGTCAGCGCCATGATTTGCGAAGGCAGACCGAGCACGCGGCACTGCATCAATAGTACCGCCACCGGAGGGAGCGCGGCCGTCCGGTTGTGGGACGGGCTATCCCGGTTCCGGGCGCCGCTGGCTCACGGCTGCTGGCGGAGGGTCGGGTAACCCGCCGTCGAACAACGCGATGCGTCGGTCCTTCTGGCGGCACGTGCATTGCCCTTCCATACCTGTGTTGTGGCTCGACCAGCAGTGAGTGACGGCGCATGGGCGTGCGGGAGTCCCTCACACTGGTTCATCTGGGCGACAAACTCATGAGATCACTCTGGCAGGACATTCGTTTCGCGTTCCGGTCCTTTGCACGGCAGCCCGCGCTCACGCTGATCGCCGTGCTCTCGCTCGGACTCGGCATCGGAGCCACCGCCACGGTATTCATCTGGCTCCAGGGCTTCGTCTTCGATCCGCTGCCGGCGATTCCCCGCGCCGACCAACTGGTCGTCGCCCATACCCTGTCGCCTGACAAGGACACCTGGACCGTCTCCTGGCCCGACTTCCAGGACTGGCGCGCCGGCATCGGCACCGCCGACCTCGCGGCCTGGCAGATGACCCAGCTCGGGCTCCGCGAGGGCACCGGCGCCACCGAGCGCGCCTGGGGGATGCTGGTCTCGGGCAACTATTTCGAGGACCTCCTGGTGGGAGCCTCGCTGGGCCGGGTCCTCAGCATGGGCGACGAGCGCAACCGGGCGCCGGTGGTCGTCCTGGGCCACGGCTACTGGCAGCGACGCTTTGCCAGCGACTCCACCATCGTCGGGCGCAACATCACCCTCAACGGCGCCGCCTTCACCGTTGTGGGCGTCGCGGCGCCGCGCTTCGGTGGCACGTATATCGGCCTCAACCTCAACCTCTACCTCCCCATCACGACGATGCCGCTCCTCCAGGGAGACGGCGAGCAGCTGCTTGGGAACCGGCAGCAACGGTCGTTCGGCGTGGTCGGCCGGCTCAAGTCCGGGGCCACGGCGGCGCAGGTCACCGCCGAGCTTGATCCCCTCGCACGAAACGCCGGCCAGGCAGGCGGCCTGGCCCAGCCCCTTGGCGCCCTGGTGCAACGCCATGGCGACGTCGATGCGCCCGGTACCATGAAGCCGGTCCTGATCGCCATGCTCGCGCTGGCCGGCCTGGTGCTGCTGATCGCCTGTGCCAACGTGGCCAGCCTGCTGTTGGCCCGGGCCATGGCTCGGCGCCGCGAGGTGGCGGTGCGGCTGGCGATCGGCGCGTCGCGTGCGCGGCTGGTGCGGCAGCTCCTGACCGAGAGCCTGGGGCTCGCGGTCCTGGCGGGGGTGGTCGGCGTGGTGCTGAGTCTCTGGGGGCGGGACGCGATGTTGGCCCTGCTGCCGGCGGTGCCGTATCCGGTCGGCCTTGAGTTCCGGCTGGACGGCGCAGTGCTGGCGTTCGCGACGGCCATCACCGCCGCAGCGGCGGTGGTCTTCGGGCTGGTGCCGGCGCTGCAGGCCACACGGCCCAATCTCGCGTCGGCCATCAAGGACGAGATCGGTGATGGCACCGGACAGCGGGGGCGGCTGCAATCCGCCCTGGTCGTGGCACAGGTCGCGCTGTCGCTGGTCACTCTGGTAACGGCCGGCCTCTTCGTGCGCAGCCTGGAGGAGTACCGGTCCATGGACACGGGGATGCATGGCACCGACCGCGTCCTCCTGGTCGGCACCGACATGCGGCTCACCGGCATCGCCAACGACAGCCTGCAGGTGAGCATGGTGCGGCGGCTGGTGGATGGGGTGCGGGCGCTGCCCGGAGTCGAGGCGACGGCGGTGGCCCGGGCGGTCTTCCTTGGCCCCGGAGCGGTCGGCACCTCGCGGACGCAGATCGAGGGCTATGCGCCATCGCCGACCGAGAACATGCACATCAGCCACAACGTGGTCACCGGCGGCTACTTCGCCACCACCGGCATTGCGGTGCTGGAGGGGCGCGACATCAGCGATGCCGACGTGGCCGGCAACCAGCCGGTGGCGGTGGTCAACCAGGCCTTCGTGCAGAAGTACCTGGCGGGCCGCTCGGCGATCGGCGCCCGCGTGAATCAGGGTGGGGACGAGTGGCTGACCATCGTCGGCGTGGTGGCGACCAGCAAGTACGACGACTACACCGAGGCGCCCCGGTCGATGGTGTTCCGGGCCTACTCGGCGCGGTCGGCCCCGGCGGCCTTCACCCTGCATGTGCGGACGACTGGGGAGCCGCTGGCCATCACCGCCGCGGTCCGCGGCGTGTTCAAGGAAGTGAGCGCCGCGCTGCCGGTGCTGGATCCGCGGATCATGGCCGAGTTCAACACGATTCCGTACTGGCCACAGAAGATCGGGGCCATCATGCTCGCGGCCATCGGGACCCTGGCGTTGCTGCTGGCAGCGATCGGCATCTATGGTGTGATGTCCTACAACGTGAGCCGTCGCACCCGGGAGATCGGGGTGCGGATCGCGCTCGGCGCCGCGTACCGGGACGTGATCGGCATGATCGTCGCCCGGGCGGGGCACCTGACGGGGCTCGGCCTGCTGATCGGCGGCGCCGGCGCCATTGGCGTGGGAGAGCTACTGAAGAACCAGCTCTACGGTATCAGCCCGCGGGATCCCGCCACCTTCGCGGGGATCACCCTCCTGCTCGGGGTCGTGGCGCTCTTCGCCAGTTGGCTACCGGCTCGGCGCGCGGCAGCGGTGGATCCCATGGTCGCGCTGCGGCACGACTGAGGGCGCTGGGCACCAACCTGGACGATTCTCGCCGGATGCAGTGCGGAGCTTCAGCTCCACCCGTAATAGGCAGTGTCACACCCCTCACCAACCCTTCCAGCCCGGCCTAAACGACTCGGGCCCAGCCGGGACCTCCGCTCGACCGCGCACCTTGCTGACCGGCTCGGCGCGGGACAGCTTTGCACCGTCCCGGATCTACACCGCACCGCACCCCGCAGTCCCTGCCGGCATGCTGCCATGCGATCGCTAAAGAGCATTCTGGTCCTGCTCAAGCAGCACCACCAGCGGGCCACCTACGGCGCCGTGGCAGGGCTGGTCGGGCGCACACCGCGAACGGTGCTGCAGGGCTGCCCGCGGGACTATCTCCATTGCTGGGTGGTGAACCAGGACACCGGCGAGCCGACCGCATATCCAGCGGGGATGGTGCATCCCGCGCTGAAGGAACATGAGATGGTGTTGGAGACAGAGGAGGAGCTGGTGGAGTGGCTGGAGGAGCGTGGCGCTCCGACGGGCTGAGCTTGGGAGTTGGTTTTCGTGCGCCGTGAGTGACGTACTGCTGTCAGGATTCCTTGCTGAATCGCTCGTCTGTTCAGCAGCCCGCGTGCTAAAAACTATTGCTTCCCCTTCTTGAGACTCCCATGGCCCGTCAAACATCACCGTCAGCAGGCATCCGCGCCCACCTGAAGCGCTGGGCCTCCGACGCGCACCTCTCCTGTGATGCCCGCGGCTACGTCCTCACCCTCGCCGACAACTTCTTCGAGCCGCTCTCGGCATGCGCGATCGCCGAGATCAGACAGGGCGACGGGCAGGAACTCGGGAAGGACGGTGCCCCCGGCAAGATCCAGGCGCTGCACTCCTCCTCGGCACTGGCCTGCAATGTCTTCGACTACTGGCGTGGACGGGATACCACCGCCCTCGCACAGGCGATTGGGGCCGACGGCTGTTTCTGTCACATTCAGTTCGAGGCGAAGTTCCCCACCAGGCTGGGCGGCAAGGCGCCGAACCTCGATGTGCTGCTGACGCGGACCGGCGGCGGGCAGATCGCGATCGAGAGCAAGTTCCTGGAGCCATACGGCTCGACAAAGAGGCCCGTGCCGTTCAAAGAGAAGTATTTCCCCCCCGACGGTGATGGCCTCTGGAACAGGGTGAATCTCCCGCAGGCGCAGCGGCTCGCCGACCGCCTCAGGGCCGAGCCCGGGATCTACACCTACCTCGATGCCCAACAGCTCCTCAAGCATCTGCTCGGCCTGGGGCAACGTCCAGCTCCGGTGTCGCTGCGCTATCTCTGGTATGACGTCGGTGGGGACGCCGGCCGGCAGCATGGGGAAGAAATAGCTGGATTCCTGGCTGACCTCTCGGGGCTGAGGCTGCCGGTTGAAGCCACCTCCTATCAGGCGCTCTTCTGCCGGCTGCAGGACCATGCCGGTCCCGTGCATCAGGCCTATCTCGACTACCTTGGCCGACGGTACTTTTCCATCTAGGCCGTGCGGTCCGTTGGCAAAAGACGAGTCACCGGGCGGCAGTACCGCCCACCGCCCACCGCCTGATGGCCTCGACGACGCTCATAGTCGTAACGACACGCTACACCCCCGAAAGCCCCCGATGGCCTTGAAGAAATCCGAGCTCTACTCCTCTCTCTGGCAAAGCTGCGACGAACTGCGCGGCGGCATGGACGCCAGCCAGTACAAGGACTACGTGCTGGTGCTGCTGTTCGTCAAGTACGTCAGCGACAAA
>JANOFA010000106.1:0-5047 GCA_031413355.1 Gemmatimonadota bacterium
GCTGCGAATGTCGAGCAGCGCTCGGGCACGGGGCGGGGTGACGTTGCGGCCGATCCCGGCCTCGAGCATCGTCGGTGACGCGGTCGGATCGCCAAGAAGCGAATGAGTGCGGCCGGCGAACAGACCGTCGAGCCGACACAGCCTCGACCAGTTTGGGGGCGACGCCGAGGTCGGCGAATGAGGCGGGCGTGCTGGTGCTGGGGGCCGTTGGGGGCATGCGGGAAACTAAGCCGTCGGCTGTCAGCCGTCAGCTGTCAGCTGTCAGCGGTCAGCGGTCGGCGGTCAGCGGTCAGCAGTCAGCAGTCAGCGGTCAGCAGTCAGCAGGCAGCGGTCAGCGGTCAGCCGTCAGCTGTCAGCGGTCGGCGGTCAGCGGTCAGCGGTCAGCAGGCAGCGGTCAGCGGTCAGCAGTCAGCGGTCAGCCATCAGGTGGCGATGGTGCTGGTGCGGTTCTATCGTTCTGCCATCTCGCTCGCCTGAGTCGCTGCACCGACAGGAGATCAGAGCGTCAATGCCATTTTTTCCGGGAAAAGCCATCGTTGCGGCTGTCGTGCTCGTTGCTCTCGCCGGTTGTGGCAAGGCCGAGCCAGGTCAGCCGACGCAGGCAGCCGCACCGGTGAGTGTGGCTGCGGTGCCGTTGTCTCCCGAGCTGGAGACACTGAACGCCAGGTGCAGGACTTCCACCACCGGGACCGTGCTCGGCCTGCAGGCGCTGCTCGCTGCCCGCAACCACCCCGCGCTGGCTGGCCTGCGGCGGATCAACCTGGCTCAATACTGCTCCTGCTATTTCACTGGCCTGCAGGCCTCCGTTGGCCCGGAACGAGCGCTGGCCTATTCGAGTGCTCCGGACCAGATGCCCGAATTCCAGCTGATCGAGACCGCGAACGCCGCCGACGTGGTGCGGCTGCGTTGTGTCGAGACGATCGCGCCCGCCGACGGCGACAACCCCTTTGCCACGGTGTTTGCGGCGCCCTTCGTCACCGGTCGTGGCGTGGGTGGCGTCGACATCGGCATTGACGTGGCGGAGCTGCGCCGGCGGCTGGGGGAGACCAACCTGATGACGTCGGGCAGGGTCGACAAGTACCGTTATGGCGAGAACGGGATCGAACTGGTGGTCGATGTGTTTCCACCGGGTGCGGACGGACGGGTCGCCGGCGTGCGAGTCAACCGCTCCTATCAGAGTGCGACGGATCGCGGGGTTCGGGTGGGTGACAGCTATGCGTCGGTTCTGGCCCTGCACACGGATGTGGTCTTTCGCGAGGAGCAGCGACTGCTCCTCTGCGCCGACGGGACCAAGTATTTCTTTGGTGATGACGGCCTGCTCGATGAGATCGCCGTGGTCACCGCCGCGGTGGATCCGCTGATGAAGCAGTATGGGAGGGCCGTTAGCCGTTAGCCGTTAGCGGTTGGCAACAGGCGGTCAGCGGTCAGCAGTCAGCGGTCAGCAGTCAGCAGTCAGCGGTCAGCGGTCAGCGGTCAGCATTCAGCATTTAGCATTCAGCGGTTGTGTTTTCGAACCGCCCAACCGCCCAACCGCCCAACCGCCCAATCGCCCAACCGCCCAACCGCCCAACCGCCCAACCGCCCAACCGCCTAATCGCCTAATCGCCCGTCCGGCACGGAGGCCGGACCTACCCGCCCAACCGCCCAATTGCCTATCACCCACTCACGGCTTCACTCTCCCCGCCAGAATCGTCACGTTGTCGCTACCGCCGCGCTCGAGGGTCAGGTCGAGCAGCGTGCGGCAGAGCTGCTCGGAGGACTGCATGGCTCCGATCTGCTCGGCGATTTCCGCATCCGTCACATGCTTGGTCAGGCCGTCGCTGCACAGCAGCGTCACGCTGCCGCGCGTCTGCATGTTCAGTTTGGTGACTACCGGGGTCGCCTCCTCGCCGCCGATCGCGCTGATCAGCACATGGGTGAAGGGCGAGGACGACAGCCGTTCCACCGGCAGCGCCCCGCGGTCCACCAGGTCCTGCGCCATGGTCTGGTCCTTGGTGACCTGTCGGAGGATGCCGTTCACGTAGAAATAGCAGCGGCTGTCGCCTACCTGGACCACATGCATCCACGGCCATGTGACGATCGCGAGCGTGAGGGTCGTCGCCATCTTGACAGGGCCCTCCCGCGCAGCCGCTTCGGCCCGCACCGCGGCATGGGCCTCGATGGCGCCGGTCCGCAGCGCCTCCTCGAATTCCCCCTGACTGCCCGAGCCGGCGGTGTGATAGCAGCGCAGCGTGGTGGAGACGTAGCTGGTGATGGTCTCGATCGCGAGCTGACTCGCCTCGCCGCCGCCGGTGCCGCCGCCGACGCCGTCCGCCACCAGCATGATCGTGGCGAGGCGCTCTCCTCGCAGCGGCAGCTCGTCGGGACTCGGCAGGCTGGTGCCGTGCACTACCACCTGCGGGTGCACCGTGCAGAGCAGGAAGTGGTCCTGGTTGGTCTTCCGGACCTTGCCGATGTGAGTCAGCCCGAAGAGATCGAGCTCGTCATCCCGCGGCTTTGCCCCGGCGCCGAGGGCGGGGAGACTGGGGATGCTGGCGGTGCGCATGTCGGTGGTGGCCATGAACGACTCCTCGTGCGAGCATTCAGCGTTCAGCAATCAGCAATCAGCAATCAGCAATCGGCAATCGGCAATCAGCAATCGGCAATCAGCAATCAGCCGTTGGCCGTTAGCCGTTGGCCGTTAGCTAACGGCCCCTGATTCTATCATCCTCAGCCTGCCGTCAGCTGTCAGCCGTCAGCTGTCAGCTGTCAGCTCTCAGCCTACAGCCATCAGCCGTCAGCCGCCAGCTTTCAGCGCCTACCGCCTACCGCCTACCGCCCACCGCCCACCGCCTACTCCCTACTCCCTACTCCCTACTCCCTGTACTCCGCAGCTTGCGCAGCAGTGCCGCCAGGTTCTGAATGACCATAATGCGACTGGCCGAACTCCGCTGCACCATGGCGAAGGTGCGGCCGTCGGGTGAGATATCGAAGTTGGCGTGGGGGGCGGCTCCCGCCATCTCGTCGATCGAGAAGAGCGCCCGGCGGCCGAGCACCGCCAACTCCGGTGTGGTCCGCACCGTCGCGACCATCAGTTTCACGTCACCCTGCTGCTCGCTGGCCCGGTAGAAGATCTCGCGGCCATCCGGCCCCCAGACCGGCTCCGTCCCGCCCCCCTGCGAGACCTGGACCTGGTCGCCCTCACCGTCGAGCGGTCGCAGATAGACCTCATTGCTGCCCGACTGATCGGAGACAAAGGCCAGCCAGCGCTGGTCCGGTGACAGCGTCGGGTAGGCCTCCTGAAACGGACTGGCGATCAGCGGTTCGATCGGTCCTCGGCCTCCGTTGCGGACGATGGCGATGTCGCTGCTCGACTGGCCCCGGAGGTCGATCCCCGTCGTGAGCAGCGCGCTCTCGTCGCTGAACCATGTCCCGGAATAGCTCAGGCTGGCGGAGGCAATGAGGGAATCGGCGTTGGCAGTGCTCCCCGGACGAGTGCGGTAGATGCCGAGCGGTCCGCTCTTGAACGAGACGTAGGTGAGGAAACGGCCGTCCGGGGTCCAGGTCGCATCGTGGCCGTCGCGTTCGAAGGTCGCCCGGGAAGTGGTGCGTTGATCCAGTGCGAGGACCCAGACGTCGCGTCCGTCGCTTCCCACCACATCGAACGACATGCGGCGGCCATCGGGGGAGAACTTGGGGGCGTGGAAGTTGAGTCGCTGCTCCAGTGCCGGCCGCGCGGCGCCGCTCCGGTCCAGCAGTACCAGCGAGCGCGGCGCCTCCGGGATGTACGCCACCGTCCCGTTATCCGCGACCGCAAATTGGGAGACACCGGACGAGGTCGTCGAGATGCCGGTCGCGATCTGGACCGACGGGCCGGTGGCCTGGCGGCTCGGGAGATCGAACGGAGTGGCGGTGAGGGAACCGTCGGGCAGCATGCTGAGCAGTTCGCCAAGCACCAAACGCACCTCGAGGACGGGGCCCTCGACCAGTGGGGTCACATCGCCGGTCGTGAGGTCGAGCAGCACCGCCGGCCCGCTCGCCGTGCCGGCGGGGGCGCTCACCGCCAGCGCCGTCCGGGCGTCACTCAGCACCTGATTGATTCTGAGGCCGCGGGCCTTCTCACGCGGGAGGGGGATAAGCGAATCATTCGGGGTGAGCCGCGCCGTCCCCGAGACGTTGGCGTCGGTGAACCAGTAGGCGCCATCGGGACTCCAGGTGCCGATCGCCGATCGCGCCACCCGATCCGGCAGCTGCTTTGGCGTGCCCCCTTCCAGCGGCAGCCGGTATGCGGATGTGGGCGAGAAGCCGACCAGCCATCGCCCATCGCGGGAAATCTCCGGGGAGCGGAGCAGGGTCGCGCCCGGAATTTCGGTCGGCTCCGCGGCATCCAGCCGCTGCAGCAACAGCGTGTTCCGTCCTTCCGCGTCGATACTGGTATAGACGACTGCGTCGCCGGCAGGGGTGATCGTCAGCTGGCGCGTGAGGCTCGTGCCGCCGAGCCCCACCGCCGTGGGGGCCAGGATGGCCAGGCGCGAGGGCTGCTGCACCGGGCCGTGCGTGCGGCCGTTTGACCGGCCGGCGAAAAAAGCCGCAACGACGGCAGCGGTACCGAGCAGTGCCGCGATCCAGGCCAGCCGCGGGATGGTGCCGGGCCTGGTAGGGGCCGCATATATGCGGCCCCTACCGGAACCCGGCACCATCCCATCCCGCGCCAACGCCACCGCAAATTCCGCCGCCGTGCCGAACCGGTCGGCGGGCAGCTTTTGCAGCGCAATCAGGACGGCGTCCTCGACCGCGTCCGGCACAGTGGGCCGCTGCCGGCTGGGGGGAACCGGCGTCTCGGTCATGACCTTGGCCACGATGGCCTGCGCGGTGCTGCCGATGAACGGCGGGTCGCCGACCAGCATTTCGTACAGCACACAGCCCAAGGCGTACACATCGCTCCGCGCCGTGATCTCCCGCTCCCCCATTGCCTGCTCGGGGCTCATGTAGGTCGGCGTGCCGAGCGACATGCCGGTCTCGGTCATTCTGGCGCCGCCTGCCTTGCTCGCGGCCAGCGCGATGCCGA
>JANOFA010000107.1:0-6655 GCA_031413355.1 Gemmatimonadota bacterium
CCAGGTCCCGGAGGGCCGCCGGATCTTCGCCCGGCTGACCGTGTTCGTCGCGACGGTAGCGGGTGCCAGCGCAGGTCTCGCACGGCACATAGACATCGGCGAGAAAGACCATCTCGACCAGCACCGCGCCGGCGCCGTCGCATGCGGTGCAGCGCCCGCCCTTGAGATTGAACGAGAAGTGGGCGGCGGTGAACTTACGCCGCCGGGCTTCCGGCTGGGCGGCAAAGAGCTCGCGGATTTCATCGAAGCCCTTCACATAGGTGATGGGATTGGAGCGTGGGGTGCGGCCGATCGGCGACTGATCGATCAGCAGCACATCCTCGATCCGTTCGGCGCCGCGCAGTTCCCGCACCGCGCCGATGACCTCGCCGAGGTGCTCCTTGGCGGAGTGACCGCCGTGGAAGCGACCCTCGAGCTGGCGGTAGAGGATGTCGTGCACCAGCGTGCTCTTGCCCGAGCCGGAGACGCCGGTCACGGCGGTGAGCGCGCCGATGGGGATGTCGACGTCGACAGAGTGAAGGTTGTGCAGCGTCGCGCCGCGCAGGGTGATCCAGGGGCCCAGCGCACGCCGGACGCTGGGGATCCCGATCCGCTTCCTGCCGGAGAGGTATTCGCCGGTCAGCGACGCGGCGGCGCCCGCCACCGGGCCGGCGTAGACCACCTGCCCACCCTGCTCTCCGGCGCCGGGCCCGAGCTCCAGCATGAAGTCGGCGTGACGCATCGCGGCGAGATCGTGCTCCACGACGATGACGGTGTTGCCCTGGTCGCGCAGCTTGAGGAGCAGGGCGAGCATCCGGTCAATGTCACGCGGATGGAGGCCGATGGACGGTTCGTCGAGCACATAGAGCGCGTCGACCAGCCGCGACCCGAGGGCGTTGGCGAGCGCGATGCGTTGCGCCTCGCCGCCGGAGAGTGTCCGGGTGAGCCGGTCGAGGGTGAGATAGCCGAGCCCGACGTCCCGCAGGAACGTGACCCGCTGGTCCAGCTGTTCGAGGATGAGCTGCGCGA
The DNA here is from genome assembly GCA_031413355.1 of Gemmatimonadota bacterium. Classification (GTDB taxonomy): domain Bacteria; phylum Gemmatimonadota; class Gemmatimonadetes; order Gemmatimonadales; family GWC2-71-9; genus JADJOM01. The sequence goes on from JANOFA010000107.1 coordinate 1,009, forward strand.
CCTGGCGCTCGAACTCTGACAGCGGCAGTTCCGCCAGCCAGGCGGCGAGATGTTCCACCGGCCGCGCGGCCGCCTGGGCAATTGTCTCGCCGCCTATGCGAACCGCCAGCGCCTCGGCGTTGAGTCGCGCACCGCTGCAGCTGGGGCAGCGATTTGCCAGCTGGTACTGCCGGAGGAAGACCCGGATGTACTGCTTGTAGCGTTTCTCCTCCAGTCCCTTGAGGAAGGGAAGGATGCCGAGGTAGCGGCCGGTCTTTCCGTGGAGCAGCTCCTTGCGCTGTGCGGCCTTCAGGGTGGACCAGGGCTTGTCGGGGTCGGCGCCGAGCGCGCGTGCGGTGGTGAGCAGGAGGCGGCGCCGGGATTCGTATCGCGGCTTGGTCCACGGGTCGATGGCGCCGTCGGCGAGGCTGCGCGCCGGATCGGGGATGATCAGCGACTCGGCGTATTCGAGCACCGCGCCGAACCCGTTGCAGGTGTCGCAGGCGCCGCGCGGATTGTTGAACGAGAAGAGCGCGGGCGTCACCATGACCGCCGGGGTGTCGCAGTGACTGCAGGCGGGTCGCTCGGTGAAGCGCCGTCGCCCATTGTCGGTGAGGATGACCGCAATGCCTTCGCCTTCCGCAAAGGCGGTGGCGATGGACTCGGTGAGGCGGGTCGAGACCTCGGTGCCGCTGAGCCGGTCGACGACGACGAGAAGTTCCCCGGTGCAGGCGAGGTCCAGCTCCGACGGCAATTCCTGCAGGTGCAGCGGCACGCCATCGGCGATGACGCGGACGAAGCCCAGGGCCTGGAGATTCTCGACCACCGCGGCGTGATCGTGCCGGGCGGAGGCGGGGAGCGGGAAGGTGACCTGCAGCCGCTCGGCCGATCGGGGTGGTGCCGCGGGTCCGTCGCGCGGGATCATCTGCTGCGCGGCGGACTGCGGCGTGTCGCGGCCGACGGAGCCCCCGCAGCGGCGGCACTGCTGCCGTCCCGCGCGGGCCCAGAGCAGGCGGAGGTAGTCGTAGATCTCGGTCGCGGTGCCGACGGTGGAGCGGCTGGACACGGTCGGGTTGTGCTGCTCGATGGCGACGGCGGGCGCGAGCCCCTCGAGCCGGTCGACCAGCGGCTTGGGCATCCGCTCGAGAAACTGCTTGGCGTAGGTGGAGAGCGATTCGATGTAGCGCCGCTGGCCTTCGGCGTAGAGCGTGTCAAAGGCGAGCGAACTCTTCCCCGAGCCCGACGGGCCGGTGATGACGATGAGCGAGCGACGCGGCAGATCGACGGTGACGCCGCGAAGATTGTGCTGCCGCGCGTTGACGATACGAAGGACGGACTGGCCCATGGGTGGGGAACGATAATCGGGAGCTGACTCACCGGGGTGTGGCGCGGAGCCGGGGAGCGCGAGCAGGTTTCCCCCTACGCCCGGGCCTGCCGCCCGCGTAGATTTTCCCGCTCATGGCGTCCATCCTCACGCCCCGCCTGCTGCTCCGCGGGTTCATGGTCTTCGTCGGCATCTCGGTGCTTGGATATGCCGGGCTGCTGATCTACGGCAACAATCTCCCGGCGTTCGTTCAGGCGGTGGGCCGGATTCACTGGATCTGGATTCTGGTGGGGCTCGGGCTCGCCTCGATGGACTGGCTGGGCGGGGGTCTGCGCAACTGGGTGCTGGTGCGGGCGGTCGACAAGACGCCGTCGCTGGGCGGGATGATCCTCTCGGGCGGGATGGGAGCGTGGGCCGCGTACCTGACGCCGTTCAACTCTGGCGCCGGGCCGATGATGATCTACGCCATGCGGCGCGCCGGTGTGCGGTTGCCGGTGGCGGTAACGACGACGCTCATGTCGTTCATCGCGACGGTGCTTTTCTTCGCCATGGCCGGGCCGCTGGCGATCCAGCTCGGGGCCGGGCAGGCCCTCGGGCAGCACGGCAACGTCCTCGGCTTCACCCTCTACGATCTGTTCATCGGCAGTCTCGGCCTGTTCATCGGCATCGGCGTCGTGCTGGTGGTGGTCATCCTCTTTCCCGATCTCTTCCGCCGCGGGCTGCACTGGGTGGCGGTGCGGCTCTCCCGCCGCAGCCGGCGGGTCGCCGACCGGATCGAGGGGCTCACCCGCGGCATCGACGATGCGCACCAGAGCGTCCTGGCCTTCAACAGCCCGCGCGGCTGGATGGCACTCGTCTGGGCCGTCCTCCTTTCGGCGCCGTCGCACGCCAACAAACTTCTGGCCGGCTACGTCGCGCTGCGGGCGGTGGGTATCCAGGCCAACTTCGTGGATGTCCTGCTGGTGCAGACGCTGATCACCTTCCTGCTCTATTTCGCGCCGACACCGGGAGCCTCGGGTATCGCGGAGATCCTGTCCACCGCGGTCATGGGATCGGTCTACCTGTCGAAGGAGCTGAGCCCGCTCTATATCCTGATCTGGCGCAGCATCCTCTCGTATTTCACCCTCGCGTTCGGCTTCGGGGTCTTCTGGCGCTGGGTGCACGGCCGCAAGCAGGGCACGACCGAGCTGACGAGTGACGTGGCGCTGGACGATCCGGCTGACCTGACGGACGGCACCGACCGCCCGCTCGGGGCCGAGGCCTGATGGCGCTGCCCGACGGGGAGGCGGCGGAACGGAGTTACGATGCCGTCCTGATGCGGCGGCTGATCGGCTACATCCGGCCGTATCGGGTGACGGCGCTGGCGGCGCTGCTCCTTCTGCTGGGCACGGCGGGCCTCACGCTGGTCGGTCCGTTGCTGACCCAACGGGCGCTCGACGTGGCGGTGCCGGCCGGCGACGTCGGCCTGCTGGGCCAGCTCGCGGTGCTGTTCGTGGCCGCGCTGACGGTCGAGTTCATCCTCGACTACGCCCAGGCCGTCCTCACCTCCTGGATGGGGCAGCGGGTCATGGGGGACCTGCGCCAGGCGCTCTTCAGCCACCTGCAACGGCTGAGCGTCCCGTACTTCGATCGTCACCCGGTCGGTCGGCTGATGACGCGCGTCACGTCGGATGTCGAGACGCTGAACGAGCTGTTCTCCTCCGGCGTTGTCACGGTCTTCGGCGATGTGTTCACGATTATCGCGATCGTGGGGATGCTGCTGTGGGTCGACTGGCGGCTGGCGCTGGTCACGCTGGCGGTGATTCCGGTCATGGTGCTGGCGGCGGGCACCTTTCGCCGCCACGTGCGGGAGTCGTTCCGGGAGATCCGTTCCCGGCTGGCGCGGCTGAACGCCTTTTTGCAGGAGCGGCTCTCCGGGGTGCGGGTCATCCAGCTGTTCAGCCGGGAGCGGGCCGAGGCGGCCGCGTTCGCCCAGGTGAACCGGGAGCACCTGGATGCGCACCTCAAGTCGATCACGGTCTACGCCATCTTCTTTCCCGTGGTCGAGTTGCTCACGTCGGTCGCGCTTGCCCTGATCCTGTGGTACGGCGGGGGCCGAATCGTGCAGGGGACGCTGACCGTGGGAGTGCTGGCGGCCTTTCTCCAGCTGACCCGGCGGTTCTTCCAGCCACTCCAGGACCTGTCGGAAAAGTACAACCTGCTGCAGAGTGCCATGGCTTCATCGGAACGGATCTTCCGACTGCTCGACACCGAGCCGGTCGTGAGAGTGCGGGCCGATCCGCTGCGTCTCTCTGCGCCGGTCCGGGGTGCGATCGCGTTCGAGGGGGTGTGGTTCAGCTACGACGAGGATGGGGTGGACGGGTGGACGGGCGGACGGGCGGAGGCGAGCCCTGCTGCTGGCAGGGAACCGTCCTGGGTCCTGCGCGATGTTTCCTTTACTGTCCGCCCAGGCCAGACGACCGCACTGGTCGGTCACACCGGCGCGGGCAAGACGACGATCATCAGCCTCCTGCTGCGCTTCTACGACCCGCAACGGGGCCGGATTACGGTCGATGGGGTCGACATCCGGGACCTCGACCTGGCGGAGCTGCGCGGGCTGATGGGTTTTGTCCAGCAGGATCTTTTCCTGTTCAGCGGGGACCTGCTCCACAACCTCCGGCTCGACGCACCGGTGGCACCGGAGCGGGCGATCGCGGCGGCGAGGCAAGTCGGGGCGGATCGCTTCGTTGCGCGGCTCCCCGGTGGCTACGGGCACGTGCTCGGCGAGCGGGGCAAGTCGCTGTCGGTGGGGGAGCGGCAGCTGCTCTCCTTTGCGCGGGCCCTGGCCCGCGATCCGCGGATACTGATTCTCGATGAGGCGACCAGTTCCGTCGACGCCGAAGCCGAGGCAGCCATCCAGCAGGCACTGGGCACGCTGATGTCCGGGCGCACCAGCATTGTCGTGGCCCATCGGCTCAGCACGATCCTGCACGCCGATGAAATCCTGGTGCTGCATCACGGGGCCATTCAGGAGCGGGGCACCCACCGTGGATTGCTGGAGCAGGGGGGGCTGTACGAACGGCTGTACCAGTTGCAGCTTCGGGGGCAAGAGGGGCCGGCCTCCTTGAGTGCGTAACCCCAAATCGCTTGCGCGGTTAGAGGGTGCCGGATACAATTGGCTTTCCGTCCGCAACGAAGGCATGCCTGATGATGGAACTTGAAATCGGCGGGGAGCGCCATCCGATCCCCACCGGCGAGCTGGTTCTTGGTGCTGATCCGTCCAGCGGATTGCGCCTTTCCGGCATTGCGGCCGCCCATGCCGTCGTAGTGGGCGCACCGGATGGAAGCATCTCTGTCCGTCGAGTGGGCGACCACGAGGTCTTGTTGAACGGCATGCGCCTCGGGGCCGATCCCGCCCCCGTGCTGCACGGCGACAAGATCCAGCTGGGCATCCACGAGCTGCTGGTCCACGATCCCCGGCGCAGCGGCAGCACCCAGTTCGTCAACGCGTCGGATGTCGCGAAAATGGTCGCGGCGACCGCCAAGGCCGGCGCGCCCAAGCCGGCGACCGCCGCGACGGGTGGCCGGCTCGTCTGTCTGACGGATGGTCGGGAATACACGATCGGCGTCGCACCGATGGTACTGGGTCGGGAGGCGGGCTGTGATATCGTGGTGCCCAACAAGGACGTCTCGCGCCGACATGCGGAGATCTTCTCATCCCCGCAGGGTTACGTGCTGGTCGACAGCAGCACGAACGGGACCTTCGTAAACGGGGAGCGGATCGAGGCCCAGCGGGTGCTGGCCCGGGCCGATGTGCTCCGGGTCGGCGATCACGAGTTCCGGTTCTACGCCGACCGTGCCGCGGATCCGGTGCCCGTCCCTGCCCCGGTCCCACCTCCCGCGCCGGTGTTGCCGCCCGCGTCGTCCAGCGCCGCGCCGGTTGAGGCCGCCGCACCCACTCCGCCGGCGCCGGCACCACCCTCGGGCGCGGTGGAACGGTTGTCGCACACGATGCATGGACTGCCGGTGCCGCCACCGATGGCACCACCGGTGCTGGCCGCCGCCGCACCCGCCGCACCGCCGGTCGTGGCCCCCAAGCCCGTGCTACGCTCCTCCGGCCCCACCGCAGCGCTCGCAACCCTCCTGATCCGGAGCGGGTCGCTCAAGGGGCAACGGCTGCTGGTGCGGGTGCCGGTGGTGAACGTCGGGCGGGCGGAGTACAATGACCTCGTAATCCCGGATGATAGCGTGAGCAGTACCCACGCCAATCTGCAGCGGCGGGACGGTATCTGGGTGCTGAGCGACACCGACTCGACCAACGGCACGTGGGTCGATGGCGAGCGGTTGCATGGCGAGACGGTGCTG
>JANOFA010000108.1:0-8569 GCA_031413355.1 Gemmatimonadota bacterium
GATGCTCAGGATCTCGTGCCGCAACAGCCACGCGCCGCTGATCAGGATCGACAGCGCGAGGATTCCAAGCAAGCGCAAGGGAATCGTCCAGAGCCGCATCAGCCGCCCAGGACAGGAAGCTCGGCCAGCAGTCCGCCCCGGCGATAGCCGAGCGGATCGAGGGTCACGCTGGCGAATCCGACCGCCTCGAGGTCCCGCCGGATCTCCTCCCATTGCGCAGCCACCCACGCATGGTCGGCGGGGAGCAGCTCGACCGACGCGTGAGCCCCGCGGTGGCGAACCCGGAGGTCGCCGACAACGCCGCGGGCCCGCAAGATGGACTCCGCCAGCTCCACCTGGCGCAGCCGCTCCGGCGTCACCTCGAGCCCATACTGGATTCGGCTGGCGAGGCAGGGTGCCGCGGGCGCGTCCCAGGTCGGAAGTCCGAGCGATTCGGCGGCGGAACGGACCATGGCCTTGGTCCAGCCCAGTTCGGCGAGGGGGGAGCGAATCTGGTGTTCCCCAGCGGCTCGCAGTCCGGGCCGGTGCTCGCCGAGGTCATCCGCATTCGTCCCATCGATAATCGTATCGGCGCCACGGTCGGCAGCGACCTGACCGAGCACTCGCCACAGCTCGGTCTTGCAGAAGTAGCAGCGGTTGGTGGGATTGGCGCGGTAGCGCTCATCCTCCAGCTCATGGGTATCGACTTCGAGCAGCGGGATGTCGAATGTGCGGGCAGTGGCCAGCGCGGCCTGGTACTGAACCTCGGGGTAGGAGGGACTCCGGCCGATAACGGCGAGCAGCCCGTCGCGTCCGAGCGCTCTCCGGCCCGCGAGGGCGAGCAGGGCGGAGTCCACCCCGCCGGAGTAGCCGAGCAGCACGCGGCCGAGCGTGCGGAGGTGCGCGTCGAGTGGCGCCAGGGAGACCATGGCAAAAACGTAAGCCGTTGCCTCGGGTGGCGACAGCCTCGGCCACCGCTTGCGGCATGATGCTGGCGCCGGGTAGGATTCCGCTTCTCTCACCACAACGACGAGCAGCGCGATGGAATACCCAGATCCCTCGGAACGGCCGGCGGCCGCCCTGTCCAACCAGATGGCCGAGCGGCTGTTTCGCTCCCGTACCCTGATCATCAGCGGGGAGATCACCCAGCGGCTCGCGGCGTCGGTCAGCGCCCAGCTGCTGGCACTGGCCGCGGATTCCCCCGATGACATCACCATTTACATCAGTTCGCCGGGCGGGCATGTGGAATCGGGTGACATGATCCACGACATGATCCGCTTCGTCGCGCCCAAGGTGCGCATGATCGGCACTGGCTGGGTCGCGAGTGCGGGTGCCCTGATCTTCGTGTCGGTCCCGATCGAGCATCGCTTCTGCCTGCCGAACACCCGGTTCCTGCTGCATCAGCCCGCGGGCGGGTCCGGCGGCACGGCATCCGACATCGAAATCGAAGCGAAGGAGATCCTGCGGATGCGGGACCGGCTCAACAAGGTCTTTGCCAAGGCCACCGGCCAGAGCCTGGAACGGATCGAGGACGACACCCACCGCAACTTCTGGCTCGACGCCACCACCGCGATTCAGTACGGCCTTGTGGGCAAGATCATCGACCGCTTCGATCAGATCCCCAAGAGCGCGTCAGCAGGCAAGGCGTAGCAACAGACCCCGGGGCGCGGCGCGCGCCCCTTCCCGCCCATGGCCACCCCCGATCCCCTGCCGATCACCGCCAGCGTCAGCATCCCGCTGGCCGAGCTCACCCTCAGGGCTACGACGGGCGGCGGACCGGGGGGCCAGCATGTCAATCGATCGTCGACCCGAATTGAACTCTGGTGGGACGCAGGCCACAGCCCCAGCCTGACGCCGGACCAGCGCGCCCGCGTCATCGAGCGGCTGGGCACCCGGCTGACCTCCGATGGCGTGCTGCGACTCGTGGCCGCGGCCTCCCGCAGTCAGTTGCAAAACAAGGGCGAAGCGATCGAGCGGTTTCAGCACCTGCTTGCGCGGGCGCTCGCCATCCCCCGGGTGCGCCGGGCAACTCGGCCCACCAGGGCTTCGAAAGAGCGCCGGCTCACCCAGAAGAAGACCCAGTCCGCCCGCAAGCGGGATCGTCAGCGACCCCGAGCGGATGACTGACGGCCGCACGTGACCATTGAGACTATCGATCGGCTCCACCCGGACCCGGCGTTGCTGGAGCGAGCCGCCAGGATGCTTCGCGCGGGGCACCTCGTCGCCTTTCCCACTGAGACCGTCTACGGCCTCGGCGCCAACGCCCTTGATCCCGCCGCGGTGGCACGGATCTACGCCGCGAAAGGACGACCGGCCTACAACCCGCTTATCGTGCATGTGCCGGATGTGACGGCGGCCCGGCGCCTGACACGGGAGTGGCCCGAGGTGGCGGACCGCCTCGCAGCGCGATGGTGGCCGGGCCCGCTCACCATCGTGCTGCCCAAGGCCGCCACCGTCCCTGATGCGGTGACGGCAGGATTGGGTACCGTCGCGCTGCGGGTGCCGGCCCATCCGGTCGCCCTCGCGCTGCTGCACGCCGCCGGCCTGCCGCTCGCGGCGCCAAGCGCTAATCGCTCCGGTCAGGTGTCGCCGACGACCGCGGTGCATGTGGCGCGCGGGCTCGGGGGGCGGGTCCCGCTGATTCTCGATGGCGGGGCGTGTGAGGTGGGGATCGAATCCACCGTGGTCGATCTCTCGCTGCAACCGCCGGTGCTGTTGCGACCGGGAATGGTGACCCAGCGCGACCTGGAAGTGGAGCTGGGACCGCTCGGAATGCCGATGGCATCGCAGGTGGACGACGAGCCGCGATCATCGCCCGGAATGCTCGAACGGCACTATGCACCCGCGGCTCGAGTGGTGGTGTTCGAGCGGGGAACGGAATCCACGATCCTGCCGCTGGTGGACGCCGTCAGGGCAAGGGGCGGAACGGTGGGAGCGTTGGTGTGTGCGGCCCGTCCCGCGGCGGACCGGACAATCCTCCAGCCCGATGACCCAGCCGGTTACGCCCGATCGCTGTATGAGTCGCTGCACCAGCTTGACGTGGCGGGCGTGGAGCTCATCCTGGTCGAGCGACCACCGGAAGGGAGTGAATGGGCCGCAATCCGGGATCGGCTGGAGCGGGCGGCGCGGGAGTGAGGACGGGGGGTTGGGCGGTTGGGCGGGTAGGTCGGGCCACCGTGCCCGACCGGCGCGTCGACCATTGGGCGGTTGGGCGATTGGGCGATTGGGCGGTTGGGCGGGTAGGTCGGGCCACCGTGCCCGACTGGCGCGTAGACGATTAGGCGATTAGGCGATTAGGCGATTTGGCGATTTGGCGGTTGGGCGATTAGGGAAAGCGAATCCAGTTGCCCGGAAGCGCTGTACCCTGCGCCCTGCACCCGGTTCAGGGCCTCCCTGAGGATCGATTGTATCCGCTCGAATCCGGCTGCGGTTCCTCGATCACGGGAGCGACGATTTTCGGCGGAACAAAATTGGAGGGGAGCTGCGAGAGCCCCGGGCGACAGGCCACGCCCCGATCTCCAACCCAATGCAGCGAGTCGCCACTCTTCCAGACCGAGCCACGCTGTTTCCACGCGACCAGCCGGTCGCCAGCTGGCATACTCACCGTCGTCTCCCCCAGCAGCACGAAGCGCCGATGCACCTGGTCCGCCGCGATGGCGGAGTCGGCCAGCACGACAGTCACCTGAATCTCACTCATTGTTCGGGTGGGCAGGGTGTAATGATCAGCCTTCCCGGAGCGGCTGGAGGCATGGCCAGTCACCGCAAGCTGAGCGGAGGTACGCTGCAACTGCAGGTCGTAGTCGTTCCGATTGCACGCCAGGAAGACCAGATTCAGCGAATCCCCCTCCGGCCCCGAGGCGCCGGGGTAACGAGGTTCAACCCGCGTCAGGTGGAACGAGGGATCGTCGTAGACCCAAGCCCCGATTGGAGTGCAGCCGAGCAGAAGCAAACCCATGAGGGACAGCTGGCGGACGGATAGGTTCAGGCGACGCTCAGGAAGTTGGATCGGGGAAAGCTATGCAGCCGGCCTCGCTCAGGCCAGCGAGCGAGCGTCTGCCTGATTGCCCCCGCCCCACCCCTGCCTCACGCTCGGACATGAGATATCTTGGAACCATGACGCCACCCACCTCGCCGACCTCGGGCGGGCCCCTCCTCCGTCTGCTGGGCGCCAGCCGCTATCTCATCATCCTCGCCGTGCTCTCCACCCTCGCGGCGGGGACGGCCCTGCTGGTATACGGCACGGTCGAGACATTCTCCATCCTGCGGGGGCTCGTGACCGGAACGGGATCGTTGAAGGGCGCCAAGGGGCTGATCCTCGCCGTCATCGATCTGACTGATCTCTTTCTCCTCGCCACCGTGCTGTATGTGATCGCGATCGGGTTGTTCGAATTGTTCATCGACGATCGGCTGGACCTGCCCAACTGGCTCGAGATCCACGACCTGAACGACCTGAACGACCTGAAGGAAAAGCTGATCGGCGTCATCATCGTGGTGCTGGCGGTGCTGTTTCTCGGTCAGGTCGCGACCTGGGACGGCGTGCGGGACCTGCTGGGGTACGGCACCGCGACGGCACTGGTGATTGCCGCCCTCACTTGGTTCGTGAGCCAGAAGGGAAAGAAGGAGCGGGACAAGCCGGGAGCCTGACCAGCTTGCCCGCACGGTGCGCAGCTCGATGCTCCCTCATCATATCCTCAGACCGGGGAGCCCACCGATGAGTCACCATACCGGTACCCCCCCGGGCCTCAGGACGAGACGTCAGCGTTGCGTCCGCTTCTTCGTGGTCCTCCTGCTCACCGGTGCTGGAGCGAATACTGGCGCGGCCCAACTCGGTGACCTGCCGCACCGCTTCCTGCTTTAACTCGGGCGTGAAGGCCCGGCGCTTCTTTCCCATGGAACACCTCCGTGCCATGAAGATCGAGGCCATGGTGGTGTCCATCAAATCGAGTCCACTTCAGGTCCGGGACCTCAGGAGTGGGCGGGAGGTGAGTCGCCCACTGTGGGATTTCGGGCCCGATGGAGCCGGCGCAGCAGTCCGTCCACCTCGGGGTCATTGCAGATCTCTTCGAGCAGCCGCCCCATCGGGCGCTGCCAGTTGGGGCGCACGGACGACGAAGTCCCGGGAAGGTTCACCGCCACCGGCTCAAGCCAGAGGTCCTCGACCCAGGGAACCACCAGCGGACTGTCCGACCGGCCGAGCCATTCCAGCAACGCCACCAGGAAGGCGCGCGGATCATCGAGAGTGACGCCTAACTGGTCGGCGAGCCACTGGATGGCCCGCCCGCGTTCCTCGACCGCCGCAGCCGCGCCCTCCCTGGGGAGCAGTCCGTAACGGATTCGGTCGAGGATATCGTTGCCGGTGAGCCACCCGGCAAAGGTCGGCGTATCGTGGCTGCCCACCAGGGCCATGTCCGCGGCAGGTGGCGGGGCGACGTCGGGGCCGTCCGAGGCCTGAAACATCGCCAGGTACATTCCCCAGATCCGGTGGCGCGGCAGCGCCTCGAAGATCTCCCGCGGCACGGTGCCGAGATTCTCGCCCACGACCTCGCACCGGTTGCGGTTCGACTCCAGCGAGAGCACCGCGAACAGCTCCTCGGCGGGATACGAGACGTAGGTCCCGTCGTGCAGCCCAAAGCCGTGGGGAATCCAGTAGAGCCGGGTCCAGGCCATGATGTGATCTACCCGGAGCACGCCAGCGAGCCCCGCCTGGTGGGCAATCGACGCGGCCAGATATCGGTGCCCCTCGTGGCGCGAGGCATCGGGAAGCACCGGGCTGAATCCCCAGTCCTGCCCGCTGGGGAAGCCGCCGTCGGGAGGGGCTCCCACCGACATCCCGTCGCCGAAGAGGGCCTGGCGGGACCAGGGATCGTAACCGTCGGGGTGGCCGCCGACGGCCAAGTCCAGGCCGAGCCGGAATCCGTCGTGCTCCAGGCGCTGCCTCAGCTCATGGATCTGGCCGCGCACCAGCGTCTGCGCGACGAGGTGGAAGTTCTCCTCCACGGGATCCACCTGATCGGGAGTCAGGGTGCCGGCTCGTGCCGCCGGAGGCCAATCCCGCCAGTTCCTGCCGAGCCGGGCCTGCGCGCCGCGGAAGCGGGCGTAGCGGACCAGCTCCTCATCCAGTTCCGCCACAGGCGGGACGGGGCGCCCGGCGAGTGCTGCGCGCACCTCGGCGTCGGCGCGCATCACGTCGAGGATCGCGGGGGCAGCTGTGGGCCGATGGGCCTCCCCCAGATCGAGGACCAGCTCGGACCAGAAGAGCCGACTCACCGGAGAGTACGGACTGGACTCTGGCCACTCCGTGTTGAACGTCGGGAGCAGCGGAAGGACAGTCACGAGGTCGCCGCCCCGGTCCTGCACCCAGCGGCACAGGGACCGCAGATCCTGTAGGTCTCCGACGGAGCGGCTGCGTGTTGAGCGGAGCGCGGCGAGATGGGTCCCGACTCCCCAGCTCCGATGCGAGCCCGACCGGCGCCACGCATGCACCGGCGTGGCCATCACCGTCGCCGATTCCTGCCGACCCCCCGCCTCCACGGTCAGCCGATGATAGCCGAGCGGCAGGGGACCTGTCAGGCGGATGGTGCGGTCGACGTACTCCACTCCAGCCTGCCCACCCTGCTCCAGATGCAACTCGGCGTGGACCGCTCCGCGGCTGGCGACGTGCACCGGGGCGAAGGTGCCATCCCAGGCGACGACAACCGGCGGCACGAGCCGGGCGTGCTGTCTGGCGCGGACCGCGCGCAGGGCATCGGTGGCGTCGGCCGGACCGGTGATGGGGGCGCCTACGGCGGCGCAGACGCGCACCAACGTTTCGGGCGCCACGATGACGCGCTTGCCCAGACCGTCCGTGTAGCGAGTGAGGACCCCAACCGCCTTGGCGAGGGATCGAAGCGCCTTCAGTTCATCCATGGGCGTTGGTCATCATCTCGCAGGACGGATGCGGATCGCCTGGCCGCCACCGGGCGCCAGGAGGGCGCGGAGCCGTGTGGCAGCACTCGCACGGGCGAACTCGACGAAGCTGAACTCGTGGATCGCCATGACAATGCGGCCGTCCTATCAAGGGCCGCGAGCGCAGCGGCGGTCTGGCCCGCGAAGAGAATGCCGGAACGGCGGAGCATGGATAGTCCCAGGAATCTGGAGTCGGGTCCTGCGGGCTGCGGTGGCTGGAGGCCGCCGGGCCGGCGATGGAAGCTGGCGACAGGAACAAGTTATGGCCGACGAGCCCCTTCGGGCAGAGCGGCTTGCGCCTCGCGTCGGTGACGCCGAACATAGGTGGGCGCCGCGATGCCCCAGCGGCCCGACCGGAGCCCGGCGGCCCGCGGCGCCTCCTTCCTACCGCCCCGTTCCCAGGGAGCCCTGCCTGTGCAGCAGATCCACCTTGGCGCGATCGACTACGCGATCCTGATCGTCTACTTCGCCTTCGTGCTCGGCATCGGCTGGGTCCTGCGGCGATCCGTCAGGAGCAGCGAGGACTTCTTCCTCTCGGGCCGCTCGATCCCGACGTGGATCGCCGGACTGGCGTTCCTGTCGGCGAACCTGGGCGCACAGGAAGTGATTGGGATGGCGGCTTCGGGCGCCAAGTACGGCATGATGACCAGCCACTTCTACTGGGTCGGGGCCATCCCGGCCATGGTGTTCGTCGGGATCTTCATGATGCCGTTCTACTATGGCTCGCGGGCGCGCTCCGTGCCCGAGTACCTCAAACTCCGATTCGACGAGAAGACCCGGGGCTTCAACGCGATCACCTTCGCCCTGATGACCGTCCTGTCCTCGGGGATTTCGATGTACGCCCTCGCGAAGCTGCTGGAGCTCGTGCTCGGGTGGAACTTTCACACCAGTGTGGTGCTCTCCGCCGTCATCGTCCTGGCCTACATCTTCCTCGGCGGGCTGACCTCCGCGATCTACAACGAGGTGCTGCAGTTCTTCCTGATCGTCCTGGGCTTCCTCCCGCTGGTGCTCCTCGGTCTCAAGGATGTGGGTGGCTGGGCCGGGCTGACGACAAAGCTCGAATCCGTCTCGACCAACGCCGGGTACGCCCCGGGCGCGTGGACCCACTCGTGGCAGCACCTGGACTCGGCCAATGCCAACCCGATGGGCGTCGAGTGGTTCGGCATGGCGATGGGACTGGGGTTCGTGCTGTCGTTCGGCTACTGGTGTACCGACTTCCTGGTCATCCAGCGGGCCATGGCCGCCGAGTCGATGACCGCCGCACGGCGCACCCCGCTCTTCGCGGCCATCCCGAAGATGCTGTTCCCCGCCCTCGTGATCCTGCCGGGAATGATTGCCATCGCGCTGCACAACAGCAGCGGAGGGCTGCTGCCCCTCGGCGCTGACGGGATGCCGAACTACAATCTTGCGATCCCCGTGCTGCTCGCGCACTACCTCCCGTCGGGCCTGCTGGGTCTCGGTCTCACCGCGCTCATGGCGTCGTTCATGTCCGGCATGGCCGGGAATGTCACCGCGTTCAACACCGTGTGGACCTACGACATCTACCAGTCGTACATCCGGCCGGGGCAGTCGGACAAGCATTACCTGAAGGTGGGGCACGCCGCCACGGTGTTCGGCATCCTGCTCAGCGTGGCCGCGGCCTACG
>JANOFA010000109.1:0-4068 GCA_031413355.1 Gemmatimonadota bacterium
GTCCCGCCGTCGCCCCGTCACCCCAACGCAGCCGGAGGCGACTCTGCAGGGAGGGGCGATTGCTCTGTTCCGCGCGGTCCGGCTGGGTGACGAACGGGCCTTGCGCGACATAGCCCATGGGAGCAAGGACGGCTGCGTCGAGCGAGAGCCGGGTCTGGGTCCGGCCGGCCAGGTCCGCGCTGAGGCGGAGCTGGGGAATCCACAGCCACAGGTTCCCCGAGCTCGAGAGCGCCGAGAGCCCGAGGCTGCCGAGCGAGGAGGGGTTCAAATCCACGATCAGGGGTGCTTCCTGTCCCGCGAGCACCCGAAACCTGTCCCACCCCAGCTGGGCCCAGGCGCGCCGGATCCTGAGTAGCGGAAAGGTGCGACCACCGTTCGATGGCTGCTGGCCGCCCCAGAAATCGACGTCCAGCTCCGCGGTGAAGTCGCCCCCGGCGACATCGCTGGCAAAGGCCGTCGCCCGGACCCGGGTCTGCCGCAGCGTTGCGCCGGCACCGTCAGTGGGGAAACTGTCTCCCGCGTTGCGCGGCACGGCAAACTGGGGCAAGTCGCTATTGTTGGTCTTGGCCGAGGTGTAGAACCCATTCATCAGGATCGTGGCGGAGAGGCGCACCTCGGGGGCGGGTCGATCCTGCGCGGCGGCAGGGGTGGAGACACCGACCAGAAGGAGCAGGAGCTGCCAGGCGTGACGTCGCATATGGGCACTCTGGATTGGAAGACCGGTTGACGCCCGTTGTGGGCGGGGGCTACTCTATTCTGGATGATACGCAGATCCCGATTCCTCACGCCTGGCCTGGCGGCGAGCATCCTGCTCGCCGCCGCGGGGCCCGCTGCCGCGCTGCAGGGGGTCACGGTTGCCGGACGGGTCACGATGCTGGAGCAGGGCGATCGTGCGAGCAACGATGTCGGGCAGGCGGTCGTCTGGCTCACCGGTTCCGCCGCGCCAGCTGGAGTCCCCGGCACCACCGAGATGGCCACCGAGGGGAAACAGTTCGTCCCTCGCCTGCGCATCGTCACGCGTGGTGGTAGCATCAGTTTTCCCAATCACGACCCCTTCAATCATAACGTCTTTTCCCTCTCCCCCGAGTCGTCGTTCGACCTTGGCGTCTTCGGCCGCGGGGAGGTCCCGTCCGCCCGCTTCGACCGGGCTGGGGTGGTCCGGATTTTCTGCAACGTCCACGCCCAGATGCGCGGCGTCGTGGTCGTGCTTGACAGCGGTCTCTCGACCCAGCCGGGCGCCGATGGCAGCTTCACACTCGGGGACGTGCCACCGGGGGACTACGTGCTGCACGCCTGGCACGAGCGGGCGCCCGAGGTGACCCGCCAGCTCCGGGTGCTGGCAACTGCTCCGGTCCCGCTGCCGCTCACCCTGGACGCGCGCGGACACCGCCTGGTGCAGCATCGAGACAAGGAAGGCAAGTCCTACGGTGACCGGACTCGTCGCTATTAACGCGCCCCTGCTTCGCGGCCTCGGCCTCAAGCTGTTCCTCGCCATGCTGCTCCTGGTGGCCGCTACGCTCGGCGGCGCACTGGCGCTGATCCGGTATCGCGCCAGTCAGGCCGCCGATGCGGCGATTGACCGCGGGCTTGAGGCGACCCAATCGTCCATCGAGGACGCGCTCGCCAGCCGGAGCCTCGGCCTGCTGCAGACGGCCCGGGTGCTGGGCCGGGTACCGACGTACCTCTCCTACACCGAACAGGCGCTGCGGGCGGGTGACCGCTCCAGCCTTCTTGCTCAGGCGGAAGAGTTCCGGGAACAGGCGGGAGCGGCGTGGGCGATGATCACCGATGGGGCTGGGGCGATGCAGGCGTTCTCCCGCGCCCCGGATCTGTTCGGTGACACGTTGAGTGGCGGATTGATCGGCAGCGCCCTGGGCGATTCCCCGGCCGAAGGGATCTGGCTGGAGGCCACCGCCGCCGGCGACTCCATCTTCCAGGCGGTGGCGGTACCCCTGACGGCGCCCGGTTCACCAGTGGTCGGTGTGCTTGTGCTCGCGCTGCCGGTCGATGGTGCCTTCGCCGAGCGGCTCAAGCGACAGACGGCCTCGGAGGTCGTGTTCATTGTCGCCGATACGCTTGGCATTCCCCAGGTCGCGACCTCGACACTGCCCGCTGGCACGCTGGACTCGGCGCTGCGGGCCGAGGTGGCCCGGACCCGAACCACCAGCGACTCGGTGCCCACCCGGCTCCGGGTGACAGCGGCGGGGGCGACGTGGATTGCCGCGACCGGCCCGCTGCTGACATCGTCGGGCGAAGTCGTGGGTGAGTTCGCCGGTCTCCGGTCCCGCGAGGCCGAACTCGCCCCATTCACCGTGCTCCAGCGATCTATCCTGATCGCCTTTCTCGCCGCGCTTGCCATCGCGCTGGTCATCTCCCTGGTGCTCGCGCGGCAGATCACCCACCCGATGCGGCAGCTGGTGTGGATGACGCGGGAAGTCGCCGAGGGACGCTACGCGGGACAACTCGACATTCAGTCGCGGGACGAAATCGGCGAACTCGCCCGCGCCTTTCAGCGAATGCTCGGGGAGTTGCGCGAGAAGCAGCGCCTCGTCGAATTCCTCGATGGGACCCGGGCGGGAACGCAGGTGGTGTCCAGCCAGTCGACCGTCCTGACCAGCACCCGGATGGGCCCGGGGACCGTCCTCGCCAACCGGTATGAGATCCGGCAGCAGCTCGGCGCCGGCGGGATGGGGGTCGTGTATCGCGCACTCGACCGGGAGTTGCAGGAGTCGGTCGCGATCAAGACGCTCAAACCGGAATTGCTGGGCGACGCGAACCTGCTCGAGCGCTTCAAGCAGGAGATCCGCCTCGCCCGGAAGATTTCGCATCCGAATGTCGTCCGGACCCATGATCTGGGCGAGTCGGATGGGATCTATTTCATCACCATGGAGTTCGTCGACGGCACCAGCCTCGACCAGGTCATCGCGAAACGGGGTGCGCTGCCGCTCGCCGTCGCCCTCACCATCGGCCGGCAGCTCTGCCGCGCGCTGGAAGTCGCTCACGGCGTCGGCGTCGTGCACCGCGATATCAAGCCGCAGAATCTCGTGGTCGATGCCCAGGGATTTCTCAAGGTGATGGACTTCGGCATCGCCCGCCTGGTCGAGGGTCGTCAGGCGATGGGCCCTGGGCTCACTGCCGAGGGGAGCATCATCGGCACCCCCGAATACATGGCGCCGGAGCAACTCATGGGGCAGGCCGTCGATGGCCGTTCGGATCTCTATGCCGCCGGCGTGGTGCTGTTCGAGTGTCTCACCGGTCGGCGCCTGTTCGAAGGCAATTCCTTCGCGACTGTGCTGATGAAGCAGGTGCAGGAGCCGGCGCCCGATCCCCGCACCCTGGTCCCCGGCCTGCCCGCTGAGGTCGCGGCCCTGGTGCTCAAGGCGCTGGCGAAGCGGCCGGCGGAGCGGTGGCAATCGGCGGCCGAGTTCCACGAGGCGCTCGATCGGATCCGCATCTGAAGGGACTTTGGTGCGACCCGCCGCCTCGAATTGCGCTTTTCCGGAGCCGGGCTTAGGCTCCCCCCCGATGAATTCCCCCACGCTCCTCTCGCTCACTCCCGCGGATTTGGTCGACGCCACCTGGGACGACATCCGTCCGCGCTACCTCGAACTGGTTGATCGGCCGCTGGATCGTTCGAACGTCGAGTCGTGGCTGGCGGACTGGTCCCGGCTGGATGAAGTGCTCGGTGAGGCGGCCGCGCTCGCGATGATCGCCTACACCTGCGACACCACCGACCCCGCCAAGGAGAAGGCTCACCTCCGCTTCTCCGCCGAGATCCTGCCGGAGACGGAGGAATACGAGGTGAAGCTGGCCGACCGGCTGCTCGCGCTCGGCTACACCTGTCCTGGGCTGGAGGTGACGATCGCCCGGTTCCGCACCTCGAGCGAACTTTTCCGTGAGGCCAATGTTCCGCTCACCATGGCGGCCGAAGAGCTTGGCACCGCCGACCAGAAGCGGACCGGTGGTCTCACGGTCATGTGGGACGGGCAGGAGAAGACGCAGCCCGAGCTGCAGCCGATGCTGCAGAGTCCCGACCGGGTGGTGCGGGAGCGGGCCTTCCGGATGCAG
>JANOFA010000110.1:0-1420 GCA_031413355.1 Gemmatimonadota bacterium
CTCTACCTGCACGTCGCCCCCGGCGTTGAGCTTTCGGCACCGATTCACGTCGTGTTCGCTACCGACAGCCGGGGGCGTGGCACTGCGACCTATCCCCGCAACTTCATTCGCCTCGGACGCGGCAGCCGGGCGGCGGTCATCGAGAGCTATGTCGGCCTCGCCGACGATGCGTACCTCACCAATGCCGTGACCGAAGCCGTCATTGAAGAGGGCGCCCAGCTGGAACACACCCGGGTGCAGCGCGAGAGCGAGAAGGCATTTCATATCGGCACCACCCACCTGCACCAGGGCCGCGACAGCCGCGTCTTGTCCTTTGCGGTGACGCTGGGGGGGCTGGTCGCCCGCAACACGATCGACATGGTGCTCGATGGTGCCGGCAGCCACGGGCAGATGCTCGGGTTCTATTACGGGCGCGGTCAGCAGGAGATCGGCAATCACACCTCGATCCTGCACTCCCACCCCAATTGTGACACCCGGGAGATCTACAAGGGGATTCTGGACGACCGGGCGCATGGGATCTTCAACGGCAAGATCTACGTCACGCCCGAGGCCCAGAAGACCGATGCGAAACAGACCAATCGGGCGCTCCTGCTCTCCGACCAGGCCCGTATTGACACCAAGCCGCAGCTCGAAATCTTCGCTGATGACGTCAAGTGCACCCACGGTGCCACAGTTGGAGCTCTCGATGCCGCGGCGGCGTTCTACCTGAAGAGTCGGGGCATTGGTCCGGTGCTGGGCCGGAAAATCCTGACCTACGCTTTCGCCGCCGAAGTACTGGAGGAGCTGCCATACGCCGCGCTGCGCGAGTCGCTCGAAGCCGTGGTGATGTCCCGCCTCGAGGGGCTTGCCCCGCGATGATTCCGGCATGACCACGCCAACCCTCCACCCGCCCGCCGAGCCGACGGCGACGCCGATGTTCGACGTCGCGCGGGCGCGCCGGGACTTCCCGGTCCTGCAGGAGCGGGTGCATGGCAGGGCGCTGGCCTACCTCGACAATGGGGCCAGCAGCCAGCGGCCGCGCGCGGTGGTGGAGGCAGAGGCTGACTACGCCCTGCGACAGCACGCCAATGTGCACCGCGGTGTCCACACCCTCAGCCAGCGTGCGACGGACCGATACGACGGTGTCCGCGAATCGCTGCGCGCATTCCTGAACGCGCAGGATGCAAGCGAAGTGATTTTCACCGCCGGCACGACCGCGGGTCTCAATCTCGTCGCCGCCAGCTACGGCCGAAGCACGCTCAAGCCCGGTGATGAGATCCTCCTCACCGAGATGGAGCATCACTCCAACATCGTCCCCTGGCAGCTGACCGCCAAGGCGACCGGCGCGGTCATCCGGGTCATTCCTGTGACGGAGGCCGGCACGCTGGATCTCGGGGCGCTGGACGACCTGCTCACCCCCCGCACCCGGATCGTTGCTCTG
>JANOFA010000111.1:0-4931 GCA_031413355.1 Gemmatimonadota bacterium
CAAGTGTAGCGCCCAAAGCGGATGGTCGCGAGTTCGATCATTACCTCAGCTTTCACGACTCCTTCATGGGGCCGTGTCTAGGGTGCATGCGTATCTATCCCTGTGAGTCAATGCACCTTCGACAGATCCTGGCAGCCGCGGATGATTCTGCGGAGGGCCGCGCGGCAATTCTGGCTGCGGCGCGACTTGCGCGTGCGTCCGGCGGGACGGTCACCGTTCTTGCGGTGACTGAGACGAATGGACCCGACACCCCGGGTCAAGAGCGTCGCAAAGGGCTTCGCGGGTTCACCCAGTCGGTGCTGGAGGAAATGACGGATCCGCCACCGGTCGATCACGCCGTGGTCGCCGGGCTGCCCGGGATCGAGATCTGCCGCTTTGCGGAGGAGCATGGGTCGGACCTGATCCTACTGGGACGCAAGCGCCGGACAGAACAGCAACGACTCCTTATCGGTGACACCGCCGATGCGGTGGCGCGGCGCAGCGCGTTGCCATGTCTGTTTGTTCCCGCGGGTCAGGGGAGCCTCACCCGGGTGATCGCAGCGCTCGATGGTACCGAGCGGGGGTTCGGGGTCCTGCTCGCGGCGGTGGAGTTCACCCGTGAGATCGGTGGCCGGCTGCGGGCTGTCACCGTCGAGCCCGCCCATGAGAACAAGGGTGCCGCGACGCACATGCCCACCGGTCGGAGTGCGCGGCTGGCCGAGGTTATCGGTGAACTGCGCACCTCCCTCGATCCACCGCACGCTCCACGTGGTCGCTCGGCCGTCGATCATGGGGAGGTTCTGGTGATTCGCCAGGGGCACGTCGTGGAGGAAATCACCCGCGAAATCGACGACAGCGGCGCTGATGTGGTGATCGTTGGCTATCATCGCGGCGGGCCGGCCGGCATCATCGAGACCGGAAGCGTCTCACGCCGACTCACCCATGAAGCACCGTGCGCCGTACTCACCATCCCGTTGTAGCGGCCAGCCCCGCCACGGGCGCCACACGGTCCCGCCTCGAAGTTCCCAGAACGTTCGCCAGTAGCCCCGGGAGTCACCCCGAAGGTGACTGGCGAACCGGGTGGATCTTCTGCTTATTGCTCATGTACCACCAGCTCGGCTCCGCTGGCAATCCTCGGACTCGCGGGAGCCGTGCGGTGCACATCAATCAACTCGGAAACGCGATAAGGGATTCATCATGGCGGTCTCAGCGGTTGCTCAGTCGAGATCGGATACCGTCAGATCATGAGTGACGCCACCCTTGATCCGTGGGCCGAGGCCCGCGACGAGTTTCCCTTGATTGGCACCCGCCGGTCCCGGTTCGTCGCGGCCCTGCGCCATGCCGTGCTCGCCCCGTCCAGCCACAACTCTCAGCCGTGGATCTTTCGACTCGAGGGAGAGTCGCTTGAACTGTTCGCGGACCGTTCACGCGCACTTCCTGTCGTTGACCCCGAAGACCGGGAACTGATCATCTCCTGCGGAGTCGTCCTCCGGTTCCTTCGTGTCGCGCTGAACCACTTCGGACAGGGCGCCAGGGTCACCCTCCTCCCCGACCCCGCCACACCCGATCTCCTCGCCCGGGTGAGTCTGACCGGCGTGGTGACGCCTTCCCGACGGGCGCACAAGCTGTTCGAGGCCATCGGGCTCCGGCGCACAAACCGCT
Source organism: Gemmatimonadota bacterium (assembly GCA_031413355.1). Lineage (GTDB taxonomy): Bacteria > Gemmatimonadota > Gemmatimonadetes > Gemmatimonadales > GWC2-71-9 > JADJOM01. The sequence continues at coordinate 1,642 of JANOFA010000111.1, forward strand.
TTCCTTTCAAATCCGATCCGGTGCCTGAGCCGCTGCTGGGCCGGGCCCGGAACATCGCCGAGAAGGACGGCGGCTGGCTCCAGACACTGACCGGCGAAACCGATCGTGCCACGCTGGCCGAGCTGATCGCCGAGGGGGACCGGCGGCAGCTGGCCGATCGAAAATTCCGTCGCGAGCTCGCGTCGTGGGTCCATTCCAATCGCAGTACGTCCCGGGACGGCATGCCAGGCTACGCTCACGGACTCGGCGACCTTGCCGCGTCGGTTGGTCCGCTGGTGATCCGGACGTTCGACATCGGCGATGGGCGGGCCGCCCGGGACCGACAGCTGGCGCTCGGCTCGCCGGCACTCGCGGTGCTCTGGACCGAGCAGGACACCCCCCGTGACTGGCTGCGCGCGGGCCTCTCCCTGGGGGCGGCGCTGCTCAGTCTGGAGGCGGACGGGATTGCCGTCTCGTACCTCAATCAGCCGATCGAAGTGCCGAAGCTGCGGGACCGGGTGCGGACGCTGCTCGGCCGGGAGGGCGCCCCGCAGATCGTGTTGCGCCTGGGGTATGGCCGCGACGTTCGGACGACGCCGCGGCGGCGAGTTGAGGCCGTGCTCCGGCTCGATGCGCCGGACAGGTAGACCGATTCTGGAGGCACTATGCGTCGTACTCTTCTGGTTCTGATCCTGACCCTGCCGATCGTCGCACCCGGGGGTGCTCAGCAGATGCCCTGCGCGCCCAGCGAAGGCCAGCACGGCGGAATGATGGGGACGCAGAACATGATGGAGATGGGGATGATGGCGCGGGTGCGTTTGCCAGACCACCACCACTGACACCGGTCGTGATAGTCGTGGACGGACTTGAATCCGTGGCCAGCCTTGCGGTCGCGGGGCTGGTCGGGCTGGCAGTGGGAATCGAGCGGGAATGGTCCGGGCACGCGAGTGGGCCATCGGCCCGTTTCGCCGGAGCCCGGACCTTTCTTCTGCTTGGGCTGGTGGGCGGTATCGCGGGGTTGCTGCTGGACATGGGCGCACCCCTTCCAGCGACCGCGCTGCTCCTTGGGGCCGCCGCCCTCGCTGTGACCGCCTACGCCGTGGCTGCGACCCGGGGAGGGGTTGAGGCAGTCGACGGAACGACGGAGGCTGCGGCTCTCGCGGTGCTTGCGCTGGGCGTATTGGCTGGCCGCGGTCAGCTGCAGCTGGCTGCCGGGGTTGGCGCGGTCATCGTCCTGGCGCTCCGCGAGAAGAGCACGATCCAGGGCTTCGTTCACCGGCTGGATGAGATCGAGCTGCGCGCCGCGCTCCAGTTCGCCGTGCTGGCGCTCGTGCTCCTGCCCATCCTCCCGGTTGGTCCCTACGGCCCCTGGGGCGGGGTGCGTCCCCGGCAGCTCTGGAGCCTCGTCCTGCTGGTGTCGGGGCTCAATTTCGCCGGCTATCTCGCCCGTCGGGCCATCGGGGCCAGCCGCGGTGCCGCCGTCGCCGGGCTGATCGGTGGCGCGATCTCCTCGACCGCCGTCAGTCTCACCTTCGCCCGGCAGAGTCGTGAACGGCCGACTGAGGGAGTGGCGCTCGCGCTGGGCGTCGTCGGCGCCTGCACGGTGCTGAGCCTGCGCCTCGTCGTCCTCACGCTCGCATTCGAGCCCCACCTGACGGCCACCGTCCTCCCGGTGCTTCTCCCCTCGTTCCTGCTGGGTGCGCTCATCTTCGTCCTGGGGCTGCGGCGCGCGCCAGCCAGTGGACCGGCCGGTGAGGAGGCGGTGGTGCGGACACCGTTGCAGCTCCGCTCCGCGGTCCTGATGGCGGTGGGATTCCAGGCTGTCCTTACTGTCATGGGGCTGGTGCGGGAGCGTTTCGGCGAGACCGGCGTCCTGGCATCGTCCGCCCTGCTTGGCCTGACCGACATGGACGCGCTCACGCTCTCCCTCAGCCGAATGGCCGCCCAGCCCGAGCTGGTTTCCCTCGCGGCGCTGGGAATGGGGGTGGGTGTGCTCGCCAACACGATGCTCAAGCTGGGCGTAGTGGTGGTCGTGGGGACGGGCGGCTTTCGTCGGAGCGCAGGGGCTGCGCTCACCGGGCTCCTGCTGGCGGCGGGGTTCGGGCTCTGGTTTGGGAGTCACTGAACCCAGTCCTGACTGCTCTTTACTCCTCTATTCGCCTCCCCTTCAATCGACCTTCATGAAGCGGCTGCCAATTTCCCGTTGACTCCGTCACCTCCCGAGGACGTATGGCCAAGGCGCTCTTCCGCTCCATCCTCGTTCCGCTCGACGGCTCGCCCTTCGCGGAACAGGCGCTCCCATGGGCGTCGGAAACGGCTCGGCGGGCCGGGGCAATGATGCAGCTCGCCTTGGTGCATCATCCGGCGCCGGCCCTGGCGACCGCACTCGAAATGCCGGAAATCGGGGCTCAGCTCGATGACGAGGCGCGGGCCCGGGAACAGTCCTACCTGACCGCGCAGGTCGATCGAGTCCGTGCAAGCTGGAACGTGCCGGTGACATCGGTACTGCTGAATGGCGGGGTGGCCGAGGCGCTGCACCACCAGGCTGAGGCGTCCAGCGCCGACTTGCTCGTGCTGACCACGCACGGACGCGGGCCGGTTAGCCGATTCTGGCTCGGCAGTATCGCCAACCAGTTGATGCGCCGCCTGCACCTGCCGCTGCTCTTCGTGCGTCCGCTCGAATCCAGCGCCGGGGTCCCCCTGGCTCCCCAGGTCCGTCGAATCATGGTGACACTGGATGGGTCTCCCTTCGCCGAGGAGGCGCTGGGAGCGGCGCAGGCCATGGCTGGTGCATTCGGCGCGGAGATCGTCCTGCTACTGGTCATCGAGCCGCCGGTCCCGATTGCCGATCCAGCCGGCCTGACGGTGATCCCCGTGACGGTTGATGCGGAGAAACGCATACGCGAAAGCGCCTCGGCCTATCTCGCCACGGTCACCGCTCGGCTCGCCGCCGAGGGGGGGGCGGTGACCAGTGCCGCCGTCGAGGGGGCCACGGTCGCAGGGGCTGTCCTCGCGCAGGTGGACGCGCAGCGGATCGATCTCCTCGTGATCGCGAGCCATGGCGCCGGAGGCTTCGTGCGACTGGTCATGGGGAGCGTTGCCGACAAGGTGGTGCGCGGGGCGCATATCCCCGTGCTTGTGGTCCGTCCCGAGGGGGCCGGTCGCCCGATCCCGTAGCGTACCGGGAAGTCCAGGCGAGCCGGGTGCGGGGACCGCGGTCGCTCGCCTTCGCGGTGGAGCTGGAGGCGCGGATTGCCCGGGTTCTTGACTCCGAGCGTTCGCGCCGGCGTTGTGTCGGATAGTCGGCGGAT
>JANOFA010000112.1:0-1792 GCA_031413355.1 Gemmatimonadota bacterium
TATCAAGATCAACCTGGGCAAGATGCATCTCAAGACCCGCTCGGATCTCATAGGACGTGCTGCGAGAGCAGCTTCTCGCGCGGCTGGCGCTCGATCAGCTTCTTGACCCGCTCGTCGGCGCCGTCCCTGGGCACGCCGGAAGAACTGAAGGCCACGAAATAGTTGTCGCCTCTGAGCTTGCCGACCTTGATCTCGTAGGACAGGCCGTCCAGCGTCGTGGCGCGGATCAGGGTCGGCTCGTCGAGGCCGCTCATTTTCCCGTCGTCTTTTGCTTCCTTCGGCGCCACGTCGGCGAGCTCCAGTTGCCCGAGAGAGTATGAAGCCGCGTTTGCCAGCGGGACCTCGAGCTTCTCGCCCGGCCTGGCCGCTCGGTGCAGGTCGGGATGCGACAGCCGCTTCCGTCGTTTGGTAGCTGATCTGCTTCGGCAGGCCCGTGTCCAGCCTCGTGGTGGACACGGGCAGTCGTTCGCCGGCTTCGGCCCCTCCCTCAGATCCTCCGCTCTCGACTCGCGCTGCGACCGGTCGCGCGGCCTCCCCGGAAACAACGACGGCGCGACGGCTTCCTCCCGGTGGAGGGGCTGTCGCGCCTTCATCTCGCTGGGCCCGTGATCCGGCGTTCGCGATAAGGCGGGCTGACCTGCATGCTCAGCCCATTTGATACCGTGCGTCGTGCTGCTTCCCGACGTCAGGCGGTCTTGACCAGCCGGATCAGGAAGAGCAGCACAAGCGCGCCGGTCAGCGCCATGATCAGCATCCCCAGCAGGCCATAAGCCGAGATGCCGAGAACACTGAAGATCCAGCCGCCGAGAAATGCGCCGACCACCCCGATCACGAGGTCACCCACCAGGCCGAAACCGCCGCCCTTCATGATGTTGCCCGCCAGCCAGCCGGCCAGCAGGCCGATCACGAGGAGGAGGATCAAGCTTTGCGAAGACATTGTGTTGACTCCATTGAATGAGCGGGCCCGGGCAGCCGGTGAGATCAGCTGTCCAGGAAGACCGCCAGGGGTTGCACCGCCGGAATGCGGGCACATACGACCTGTACCATGACCGTCAGCGGCACCGCGAGCACTGCCCCGGTGATGCCCCACATCCAGCCAAAGAACATCAACCCGAGGAACAGTGAGGCGGCATTCAGCGGCAGCTTGCGTCCAAGGAACATGGGAGTGATGAGGTTGCTTTCCAGCAGGTTGATGACGAAGAAGCCACCAGCCCCGGCCAGCACCGGGCTCAGGGTGGGGAAGGACACGACACCGGCAAAGGCGATCACGCCGAGCGTCGCGAGCGCGCCGATGTACGGGATGTAGTTGAGGATGCCGGCGACGGCGCCCCACAGGGCAGCGTTCGGATAGTCCAAGGTCGCCAGCAGGCCCCAGGTCAGCAGGCCCACGATCAGGTTGATCACCGTCGACAGCCACAGGTAGCGCGACATGTGGACTTCGATTTCCCGCACCACTTCCTCCACCTGGCCGCGCTCGGCCCGAATGGGAAGCACCATGGCGAGTTTGCGGCGGAACATTGGAGCGGCGGCGAGCAGGAAGTAGCTCAGAAACATCACGCCGACGGCATTGGCGGCAAAGTTCGCGCTCCCGCCGGAAATGCGCTGCATCACGCCGGGCTGGGCCAGCTGCACCACCTGGGCATCGTCGCTGCCGGCGCCGGTGGTGGCATCGTCCACCTTGGCGGCCGTCTGCTGGATGGTATGCAGCGGTTTGGAGATGCTGCGGAGCCGTTGCTCGGCCTTGGCAAGATTCCTGGGCGCCTGTGCCATCCACTCCACCGCCGGATCGACC
>JANOFA010000113.1:0-4302 GCA_031413355.1 Gemmatimonadota bacterium
TTCCGTCCGATGGCCCGCTCCGGGCTGCCAAAGAGCTTGTCCGCCACATCGAAGCCGACCACCGCGACCAGTCGTCGTTCCCGCACGTCCGGGTCGGCGAGCGGCGTTCCCGCGACAAAGCGGTAGTCCTGGACCGTCTGGTAGGGCGGGGTAACACCGAAGATGAGGACATCGCCCACGGTGCGGTTGCGGTAGGAGACATCGCTCGTCGGGGTGGGCCAGCCGGACTGAATGGAGACGGCCATGGCGTCGGGAATCGCCCGCCGCACGACTTCGGCGTCCTCGCGGGAAATCAGCGGGCGTTTGGCGATCTGCCGGATCTCGTCATTGCTCAGCAGGCCGAGCGCAATCGGGGTCCGGCGAACCTGGAAGGCGTTGGTACCGATGACGGCACCGGTGACATTCTCCTTCACGTAGGCATTCATGCCCTGGATCACGGCGACCACGGTAACCAGGAATCCGACCGACACGATGATGCCGAGGAGGGTGAAGAACGAACGGAGTTTGGCGGCCAGGATGGACTGCAGGGCGAGGCGGAAGGCTTCGGCGAGGGGCATAGGGGGAATCTAGCCCGGGCCGGTCTGCGAGCGGAAACTGGCGCTGGGCGCTAGGCGCGGGGCGGCAATGCTTCGGGGCGGGATGGCCAGGGCAAGACCCGCGACCGCGGTGTCACATGTTCGCCTCGCGCCTCGCGCCTACCGCCCGCTACTCGTACCGCAACGCTTCCACCGGATCCAGTTTGCTCGCCTTGTTGGCGGGATAGAGCCCGAAGCAGATGCCGGTGATCGTCGAAGCGACCAGCGCGACGACCACCGACCAGAGCGGGACCTCGGCGGGAATCGGGGTGAACTTGTTGACGCCGAGGGCAATCAGGCCGCCGAGAATCATGCCGACCACCCCGCCCACGAGGGTCAGAGTCGCGGCTTCGACCAGGAACTGGAACATGATTTCGCGACGGGTGGCCCCCAGCGCCTTGCGCACGCCGATCTCGCGGGTGCGCTCGGTAACGGAGATCATCATGATGGCCACGACCCCGACGCCGCCCACCATCAACCCCACACTGGAGAGCGCCAGCATCACCACGAAGAAGCCGCTGGTGACGCTATTGAAGCTGTCCAGCAGCTTGTCCTGGCTTACCAGCGAAAAGTTGTTCTCCTGCGCCGGCTTCAGCCCGCGGTAGGCCCGCAGGGCGGCGGTCACCCGGTCCTGTGCCTCGGCGACGGTGAGCTCCGGCTCCGGGATCACGGCGAACATCATCCAGCCCTTCCAGTAGTCCGCCACCTTGGTGAAGGTGGAGTGGGGCATGACCACCATCGGCGACTCCGAGTCGCCGAACAGGCTCTTGGGTTCGGTGTAGAGGCCGACGACTTCGAACCACTCGCCCGAGACCTTGATCCGCTTGCCGATGGGATCCAGTCCGGGATAGAGCTGCTCCGCCAGTCGATCGTTGATGACGGCCACCCGGGAATTGGCGGCGTACTCCAGCTGCGTGTAGTTGCGTCCTGCCGCGATGATGCCGCCCTGGGTGAGGATCCAATCGGGACTGAATCCCTGGATCTGCACCGAGCTCAGGTTGACGTCACCGGCGGCCACCGGGCCACCGGCATCCTCCCGCCAGGTCACGCTGCGCAGGCCCGGCACCTGCTGCAGCATCTGTGCTTCGGTGACCGTGAGGCTCGGATTGCGCCGCCACGGGGAGAGCTCATCCGAGCCGTCGCTGACATGGATTCCGGCCTGGAAGAACTTGAAGACGAAGAAGGTCTTGGGACCCAGGGTCTCGATCTGGGCCGTTACGCTGCGGTTGACCCCGGTGATCGCGGCCGCCATGGCGATCACGACCATCACGCCGATCGCGACACCGAGGATGGTCAGCGCCGCGCGTACCTTATTTCCGCGGAGCGAGTCCAGCGCGATACCGACACCTTCAAATACCCGGCCGAATGACATGAGGACCTACTCCGCCCTGAGGGCAGTGATCGGATCGAGCCGGGAGGCCCGGCTCGCAGGATAAACGCCGGCCACGATGCCGACGATCATCCCCAGTGCGACCCCGACGCCGACGGACCAGGGTGCGACGGCGGCGGGGAGCGGAGTGAGCGCGCGAACCAGGTACGCCAGCCCGATCCCGGTGCCGACGCCGAACATCGCGCCGACGGTGGAGAGCGTGGCGCTCTCGATGACGAATTGCGCCATGATGTCGCGCCGCTTGGCGCCGAGCGCCTTGCGGATGCCGATTTCACGGGTGCGCTCCGCGACAGCCATGAGCATGATGTTCATTATGACGATGCCGCCGACGACCAGCGAGATGGCCACCAGCCCCGGCAGGGCGGTGAACAGCACCTTGGAAATCTTGGTCCATCCCTCCAGCGCGCCGGAGGCGTTCTGCAGGTCGAAGTTGTTCTCCACCCCCGGCTTGAGGCCGCGCCGGCTGCGCATCAGCGCCTCGGTCTCGCCCATGGCGGTCAGCATCATGGTGGGGTTGGCCGTCTTGATCTGCAGCTCATCCAGGATGTTGAGTGGGCAGATGTACCGTCGGGCCGGGGCGCGGAACGGCATCACCGCGAACTTGTCAAGGGAGATGGTAAACAGCGTTCCGCGCTTGGCGGCCACGCCGATGACGCGGTAGGGCAAGCCGGCGATGGTGACCATCTTGCCGAGCGGTTCGCGCCCCTCGAACAGCTTCTCCCCGATCTCGCTGCCAATGACCAGCACCGGCACGCCGGCCCGGACTTCCTGCGGCGTGAAGATGCGGCCGCTGGCGATGTCGACATTCTTGATCTGGAAATAGCTGGGCTCCGTCCCCATCAATTCGATGTCCTTGACCTGCTTGCCGTTGTAATTCAGGATCATGCGGTCAGCACAGTACTTGGCGGTCAGCGCCGGGGTCTGCAGCCGTTCGGTGACAAAATCCGCATCGTCGTAGCTGATGCGGGGCCGTCGCTGCCAGGCGCGCCAGGTTTCCTCCGTGACATCGCCGGTGTTGATGCCGGGCGAGCGCCGCAGGGTGAAGGTGTTCAGGCCGATCAGCTTGTTGGCGAACTGATCCTCCATGTACACGTTCATGCCCTGGACGATCGACACGACGGCAATCAGGAACGTCACCCCGATCAGCACGCCGATCAGGGAGAAGAAGCTCTTGAGCTTCTGCGCCACGATGGTGCGGAGCGCCATCCGCACCGCCTCGAAGAGTGGCATCTTACGCGGCCACCCGAATGTTCGGGGTATCGCTGTGGAGCAGCCCGTCACGCAGCACCACGACGCGCTCGGCGTGCTCCGCGATGGACGGCTCGTGGGTGACGACGACGATCGTCTGGCCCTGCGCGTGCAGCTCGGCGAAGACCTTCATGATCTCCTCGCTCGTGGTGCTGTCGAGGTTGCCGGTCGGCTCGTCCGCCAAAAGCAGCGATGGCTCGTTGACCAGCGCCCGGGCTATGGCCACGCGCTGGCGCTGGCCACCGGAGAGTTCGTTCGGCTTGTGGGTCATCCTGTTTTCCAGCCCCACCCGGGTCAGCGCCCTGACAGCCCGCTCCCTCCGCTCGCGCGAGGACACGCCGGCATACACCAGCGGCAGCTCCACATTGTGGAGTGCCGTGGCGCGCGGCAGAAGGTTGAAGGTCTGGAACACGAATCCGATCTCCTTGTTCCGCACCCGGGCGAGTGCATCGTCCGACAGCCGCGAGACTTCCTGGCCGCTGAGCCAGTAGTTCCCGCCGCTCGGCGTGTCGAGGCAGCCGATCAGGTTCATCAGGGTCGACTTGCCCGAGCCACTCGGCCCCATGATCGCCACGTACTCGTTGCGGCGGATGGTCAGAGTGAGGCCCCGCAGCGCCAGCACCCGTTCCGCGCCCATCACGTACTCCCGGGCCAGCGCCTCGACATGGATGATGCGGTCGCTCATGGCTGCTTGCCCTTGGCCGAATCGGCGACGGCTGCCTTCACCTTGGTGCTGTCCTTGAGGTCGCGAATGGCCTGGTAGGTGCCGGCCACGATCGTCTCGCCCACCTTGACCCCCTCGACGACCTCGAAGTACTCGTCGCCCGCGATGCCGACCTTGACCGGCCTGAAGTTGGCAATTCCGTTGGTCACCACAAACACACCTTCGGCTTCCTTCTTCTTGCGCGAGGCGGTGTCGCCCGCTGCGGCCGGAGCGGTTTCGTTCGGCAGCTTCTCGTGTTCCCGCACCGTGAGTGCGATGATCGGCACTGCCAGCGTCCCGCGACGGATATCCGTCACGATGCGGGCGGTGGCGGAGAGATCCGGCCGGATATCCTTCGGCGGATTCGTGAGCGTGATCTCGACGTC
>JANOFA010000114.1:0-8322 GCA_031413355.1 Gemmatimonadota bacterium
CTCGAGACGGCCTTGACCCGGGTGCTCGCGAAGTCGCCCGCCGACCGGTTCGCAACCGCCGAGGAATTCGTCGCCGCGCTGCAGGCTCCCGCGGACGCGACCGTGCGACCCGCCGAGATCCAGGAGTTCTGGGTCGCCGTGTTGCCGTTCAAGGCCAGCGGCGCCAGCGGCGACCTCACCGCCCTGGCCGAAGGGCTCACCGAGGAGATCATGACCGGCTTGTCACGATTCTCCTATCTAAGGGTCGTTGCGCGCGGCTCCGCCAGCGTCGGCGCGCGCTACATGATTGAAGGGAGCCTTCGTCAGGCAGGCGCGGCGCTGCGCGTGTCGGTGCACCTGACGGACACGAGCTCGGGCGCCCACCTCTGGGCCGAGACGTATGACCGCCCCTTCCAGCCGGAGAACATCTTCGCGCTGCAGGACGAGCTCGTGCCAAGGATCGTCTCCACCATTGCAGACGCGCACGGAATCCTGCCGCACACCATGAGCGAGGCACTGCGGAGCGGGGACCCCGGCCAGTTGAGCCCGTACGAGGCGGTCCTGCGCAGCTTCGGCTACGGCTATCGCATGACGCCCGAGGAGCATGCCGCGGTGCGCGCCTGCCTCGAGCGGGCTGTCCAGCAGGCGCCTGGCTATGCCGACGCCTGGGGCATGCTGTCCATCGTGCATGCGGAAGAGTTCTCCAACGGGTTCAATCCCAGGCCCGACCCTCTCGGGCGCGCGCTTGTGGCGGCGCGGCGAGCCGCGGACGCGGCACCGTCGAGCGCACTCGCGTACAACGCGCTCGCCCGGGCGCTCTTCTTTCGCAAGGAGTTCCAGGCCTTCCGCACGGCGGCAGACCGCGCCATTGCGCTCAATCCCATGAACGGGCCCACGGTGGCCGGCCTCGGCGGCATGATGGCGTATGCGGGCGACTGGGAATACGGCTGCGCCCAGGTCGAGCGGGCGCTGCGGCTCAATCCGCAGCATCCCGGCGGGTACTGGTTTGCCCTCTTGTACAACGCGTATCGTCAGGGCGACTATCGCGGGGCGCTGAGTGTCGGGCTCAAGATCAACCTCCCGGATTTCTTCGCCTACCACGAGGCCATGGCGTCCGTCTACGGGCAGCTCGGGGATTCCGGGGCGGCGGGCCGGTCCGTGCGGGATCTCCTCAGGCTGAAGCCGGACTTCGTCCTGACGGCGAGGGACGAGATCGGGAAATGGTTCGATCCGGAGCTCGTCGAGCACCAGATCGACGGGCTGCGGAAGGCGGGACTGGAGATCGCGCCTCCCGGAACGGCCCCGTCAGCGGCCACAGCGCCACACGCCGGCGCGTCCGTCGCGGTGCTGCCGTTCGCCAACATGAGCGCCGCCCCCGAGGATGAGTTCTTTGCCGACGGCATCACGGAGGAGGTCATCAACGCGCTGGCCCAGCTCCCCGGCCTTCGGGTTGCGGCGCGGACCTCGTGCTTTGCGTTCAAGGGGAAGAACGAGGACCTGCGGGTCGTGGCGGAAAAGCTCGGCGTCGGCACGGTCATGGAAGGCAGCGTGCGCAAGGTCGGTTCACGCCTGCGGGTGACGGCGCAGCTGATCAACGCCACCGATGGCTGCCATCTCTGGTCCGAGCGCTACGACCGCGAGCTGAGCGATGTCTTCGTGATGCAGGACGAGATCGCCGGCGCCATCGCGGCCAAGTTGCAGCTCTCGCTCGCCCGACCGGCGGAGCGCCGGGCACAACCCGGCAACGTCGAGGCTTACGAACTGCTGCTCAGGGGGCGGGTGCTGCTCAACCGCCGCGGGCGCGCCATTGTCGAGGCCCGGAGCTGTCTGGAACGGGCTGTCGCCCTGGATCCCGCACTCGCGGAAGCCCACGCGCTGCTTGGCGACTGCTACCGCCTGCACGCGATGTACGGGATCGCGCCGTCGACCGAGATGATGCCCCGCGCCCGCGCCTCAGCCGAACGCGCGCTTGCGCTGGACCCGGGGCAGGTCGAAGCCCTCGCTACGCTGGCGAACATCACCGCCAACTTTGACTGGGACATCGCCGCGTCATCCGTGCTCACCGAACGCGCGCTGGCCCGGGATCCTGCCCACGTGAGAGCCCTCGCCGAACGAGCGATCTGTCTCGCCATTCCAGACGCCGCCCCGCGGGAAATGGAACGCGCCCTCCGGGATCTTGCCACGGCCCGCAACATCGATCCGCTCAACCCATGGCTGGCCGCCATGCAGGCCTTCGGGCTCCACTTCGCCAGCCAGCCCGCGGCGGCACTTGTCGCAGCCCGGCAGGCGGTCGCACTCGATACCGATCACTTCACCGCCCACTGGACCCTCGTGCTGACGCTCGCGGCGCTGGCCCGCCACGATGAAGCGCTCGCCGCGGCGGAACCGGCGCTGCTCATGTCGGGGCGCAATTCGCGCATCCTGGCCGAGGTCGCTGCCATCCACGCCGCCCGCGGCGACCTCGCCGCCGCCGAAGCGATCTACCAGGAAGTGCGCGGCCGGGCCCAGACCGGATACATCGGCTGGGCGGAGCAGTGCGCAATCGCGGCCTCGGCGGGGCATCTCGAGGCGGCCCGTGCACTGGGGCAGCAGGCGGTCGACGCGCGTGATGTCTTCCTGAATTTCTGGAAGCTGCCGGCCTGGGCGCCCTTGCGGGCCGATCCGGAAGGACTCAGGATCCTCAGGAGCACGGGACTGTGAGCGTGCTCCGGCCCCCGCTCGCCTCCCACCGGCCACTGCGCCGACTCTCTCAGCCTTCTCCATCAGGGTGGTCCGATTGACGCTGAATTTCGACATGATCCAGACCACCGCGCTGGCCGCGGTGGTCCTCTTCGCGGGGTATGGCATCCGTCGACGGGTTCCAATACTCGACCGGTTCAACATCCCCGCGCCGGTGGTGGGTGGGTTCCTCTTCGCGGCGATCGCGCTGGGGCTGCGGCAGGCGGACCTGCTGCAACTCCAGTTTGACACCACGCTGCAATCGCCCTTCATGATCGCGTTCTTTACCTGCATCGGGTTGGGTGCGAGTCTGGGCCTGCTGAAGATCGGCGGACCGCAGGTGCTGCTCTTCTGGCTGCTCGCCTCCCTCATGGCGGTCATTCAGAATGCCGTCGGTGTCGGACTCGCCATGGCGATGGATGTGCACCCCTTTCTCGGATTGATCACCGGATCCATCACCATGACGGGGGGACATGGAACTGGCGCGGCCTTCGGCAAGCTGCTGGAGGAGCAGTACCAGTTTCCTGGCGCAGTCACGCTGGCCATGGCGGCCGCCACCTTCGGTCTCGTCTCCGGCGGCCTGCTGGGCAGTCCGGTCGGCACCCGGCTCATCAACCGCGGGCACCTGACGCCGGCACCCGCTCCCGCCGCCTCCAGCTCCCGCGGATACGAGGGCGCGGGGATCAACGAAGAGCTCGAACCCGAAGCCCCCGGGGACGCTCCCACAGCGTACCTGCTCCTCAAGGTGCTCGCGATCATCCTCGTCTGCATGTGGATGGGCGGACTCCTCTCCGGCTGGATGGGCCGGTTCGTCACGCTGCCAGGCTATATCGGGGCGATGATCGTGGCGGCGGTGGTGCGCAACCTGGCGGATGCCACCCGCGTGGTTCGGATCGAGCCGCGGGTGGTGGACGATCTGGGGACCATCGCGCTGTCGCACTTCCTCACCATGGCACTGATGTCGCTCCGGTTGTGGGAGCTGATCGACCTCGCGCTGCCGATGCTGGTGATTCTCCTGGTCCAGGTGGGGCTGCTGGCCGCCTTCACCTACTGGGTCACCTTCCGGCTGATGGGGCGGGACTATGACGCGGCGGTCATGGCCGCGGGTCATTGCGGGTTCGGCCTGGGAGCGACGCCCAACGCCGTGGCGAACATGCGGGCGCTCGAAGAGCGCTTCGGGCCGGCGCCGCGGGCGTTCCTGGTGGTGCCGATGGTGGGCGCCTTCTTCATCGATTTCACCAACGCCATCATCATCACCGCCTATATCAACTTCGTGAAGCCGTGACCGCACCGGACCACACGGCCGAGTCGCGCCAGCGGTGGCGGCGGTGAGCGCCGCGCTCGAGCGGCTCGCCGCCGCGCTGTCTGATCGCTACCGCATCGAGCGGGAGCTGGGGCAGGGCGGGATGGCGACGGTGTATCTCGCCGAGGACCTGAAGCACCACCGCAAGGTGGCGGTGAAGGTGCTGCGGCCGGAGCTGGCCGCGGCGCTTGGCCCCGAGCGGTTCCTGCGGGAGATCGAAACCACCGCCAACCTGCGGCATCCGCATATCCTGCCGCTCTTTGATAGCGGTCAGACGGTCGGACGGTCAGACGGTCAGGAAGGGTCCTACCTCTTCTACGTCATGCCGTACGTCGAGGGCGAGTCGCTCCGCGACCGGCTGACCCGGGAGAAGCAGCTCCCCATCGACGAGGCGCTCCGCCTGGCCCGCGAAGTGGCCGACGCCCTCGGCTACGCCCACGAGCGGGGCATCATCCATCGCGACATCAAGCCGGAGAACATCCTGCTGGAACGCGGCCACGCGGTGGTGGCCGACTTCGGCATCGCCCGGGCCGTCGATGCGGCGGGCGGCGAGCGGCTCACCGAGACCGGCATCGCGGTGGGGACGCCGACCTACATGAGCCCGGAGCAGTCCGTGGGCGAGGGGGCGCTCGACGGCCGGAGCGATCTCTATGCGCTGGGCTGCGTGCTCTACGAGATGCTGGCGGGAGAACCGCCCTACTCGGGCCCGACGGCGCAGGCGATCATCGCCAAGCGCTTCCGCGAGCCGGTGCCGCGGATCTCCACACTTAGGGAGACAGTGCCCGCGGCGCTGGAGGCGGCACTCACCCGGGTGCTCGCGAAATCCCCCGCCGATCGGTTCGCCACCGCGGAGGAATTTGCGCTGGCGCTCACCTCCCGCGATCAGGCGCCGCCGCGCCTGCGGCATTCCCTGCACGCTCGACTGGTCGTGGGCATCGTCGTACTCCTCGCAGTAACTGTCGCGGTCGTGATGCTGCTCCGCCCCCAGTCAGGCGGTGCGCCGCCGGCGATCGGGCGCACCATCCAGGTCACCCGTGATCCCGGACTCGAGGTTGATCCCGCGCTCTCGCCCGACGGCGCCATGATTGCGTACGCAGAGGGCCCGGTCACGCGCATGCAGATCTACGTGCAGCAGATCAGCGGCGGCCGGCGCGTGGCGCTTACCAGCGACTCGACCGACAGCTTTCGGTCGCCGAAATGGTCTCCCGATGGCACCCGGATCGCCTTTCAGGGCAACGAAGGGATCTTCATCGTGCCCGCCCTTGGTGGTGCGCCAGGTCGGGTGGTCAGGGTCGATACCGCCACGGTGGGACTGGGCTCAGGGGCCCTCACGGAGCTGTGGGGCCTGGCCTGGGCGCCCGACGGAAGCCGGCTCGCCTACACCGGAGCCAGCTCCGGCCTGTCCATCGTTCCGGTCGCAGGAGGCGCCTCCGTTCGGCTTGTCGCTCAAGGTCTGTTTTCATCACCGGCGTGGTCGCCGGATGGAACACGGCTCGCCGTGGAGTCGGGCAATCCCGGCTTCACCTTCGGCACCGGCTACTTCGGCAACGTGGGCAGCTCGTCGATCTGGGTCGTGCCGATCGCAGGCGGCGCGCCCCTTCGCATCACCGACGATCAATCGCTCAATACCAGCCCGCAATGGTCCCCCGATGGCCGCGCTCTGTACTGGGTCTCGGACCGGGGTGGCAGCCGGGACATCTATCGCGTGACGCTCGATCGGCGTGGCAGGCCGGCGATCCCGCCCCAGCGCCTGACGACGGGCCTCGACGTGCATGGCATCAGCCTGGCCTCCGATGGCGGGCACCTCGCCTACTCCAGTTTCCGGACCTACTCCAACATCTGGTCCATCGCCGTGCCGCGCTCCGGTCCCGTCTCGGCGGCGACCGCGCGGCCACTCACCAGTGGCAGCCAGACCATCGAGGATGTCGACGTCTCTCCCGATGGCCGATGGCTGGTGTTCGACTCGGATCGTGGCGGCAACCCCGATCTGTACACGATGCCGACGAGTGGCGGTGAGGCGCTGCGGCTCACCACCGACTCGGCGGGTGACTTCAGCGCCGCGTGGTCCCGGGACGGCAGTCGGATCGCGTTCCATTCGCTCCGCAGCGGCAATCGCGACATCTTCACCATGAAGGCCGATGGCACCGGGCTGGTGCAGCACACCTCCGCGCCAGCGACGCAGCTCGACCCCGACTGGGGCCCGGGTGACTCGTCGCTGGTCTTCGAGGAGGACATCGAACGAATGCTGGACTTCAGTGTCCTTTCCCTGTCGGGACCGGAGAGCGCACGACGCAAGCTGGAGGTAGCTGGCGACTTCGCCGTGTGGTCGCCCACCGGCGAGTGGATCGCCTATCATGCCACCGATGGGCTGCGCCTCGTCTCGCCGTCGGGCGGCCCGAGCCGGCTGCTGGTGGACAACGCCAGGGACGGTGCCGAGGCGTTCTTCGTCGCCTGGGCGCCGGACGGGCAGATCATCTACTACCTGACGCGCCGCCCGACCGGGTGGGCCATCCGGTCAGTCCCGGTCGAGGGAGGAACGTCGCGCACCATGGTCAACTTCGACGATCCATCCCGCCAGCCCACGCGCTACGGATTCACCACCGACGGCCACACGTTCTACTTCACCCTGGGCAGCAACGAGAGTGACGTCTGGGTCATGGAGCTGGAGCGGCGGTGACAACTTCCCTCGATCGTCTCACCGCTGCCCTGTCCGACCGCTACCGCATCGAGCGGGAGCTGGGGCAGGTGGCAGGTGGCAGGTGGCAGGTGGCAGGGAGCAGGGAGCAGGGATCAGGAAGGACTGCTGCGGAGTGGAGTACCAACGGCTAACGGCTAACGGCTAACGGCTGACGGCTGACCGCTCAACCGGCATTCCGAGTCCCAGCGTCCCGCTCGGCGGAGCGCAGGGCCTCGACGCTGGATAGGGTGGAGACCACGTAAGGTACGAGGGTTGTCAGGCCCATCCGGAGCAGGCGGTCAATCGAGACGTCGCCCCGCAGGATGGCGTCGCCGTGATTGATGAGAATGAGGAGGGTGCCGACGATGAGCGCGTACTTGAGCGCCCGCCGGACCACCGCTGGCCGGGTGGCGATGTCTATCCATCTAGTCGTCATGCGGTCTCTCCGGCAGGTCGTTTGATGTTGAGCAGCAATAGCGCCGCCGCTGCGGCGAATCCCGCACCAGCATAGAATGTCGCCGCCGCACCCTGGCTGTCCCACAGCCAGCCCGCCAACCCGCTCGCCAGCAGCAGGCAGAGGCCGGAGACGAGATTGAACAGCCCGAACGCGGTGCCTTTGAGACTGGCGGGCGCCGTGTCCGCGAGCAGCGCCGCAAGAATCCCCTGCGTCAGTCCCATGTGCAGTCCCCACGCCGCCACCCCGCACAAGACCAGGACCGGCGACGTGGCCCGGGCCAGGATGATGTCGGCGATAATCAGCACGCCGAGTCCGGCGAGCAGCAGGGTGGAGCGGGGGAGGCGATCCGACAGCGCCCCGGCGGGGTAGGCTGACAAGGCATAGACCACATTCATCACGACGAGCACCAGCGGGATCCAGGTCAGCGCCAGCCCGGCCTGCTGTGCGCGCAACACCAGGAAGGCTTCGCTGAACCGCGCCAGCGTGAACACCGCGCCGATCGCCACGACCCACCAGTAGCGGGCAGAGAGCTGGCCGAGCGTCGCGAGTCTGAGTGGCGAGCGGAACCGACGCGGCGTCGCCGGATCCCGCTGTTCCTCCACCCCAAGAACGATCAGGAGTATGGTAAACAGGGCGGGGATGACCGCGACCCAGAAGACCCGCCGCATGTCGCCGTGGAACAGCAGCATCAGGCCGATCGCGAGCACCGGCCCGAGAAACGCCCCCACCGTGTCCATCGACTGCCGCAGCCCGAAGGCGGCGCCACGGATCTCGGGCGGCGTGACATCGGCGACCAGGGCATCACGCGGAGCGCCCCGGATGCCCTTGCCCACCCGATCGAGGAGCCGCGCGGTGAGTACCGCCTCCACCGAACCCGCCAGCGGAAAGAGCGGCTTGGTCAGCGCCGCCATGCCGTAGCCCAGCAGGATGAGTCCCTTGCGGCGGCCGATGAAGTCGCTGAGCGCCCCGGAAAACACCTTGGTCATGAGTGCCACCGATTCGCCGAGGCCCTCGATCAGGCCGACGGAGAATGCGCCATCAGCGCAGATCACTGCGTCGCGACGGAGTAGAGCATGCTGACGGCGCAGTACGGTGCGCCGACGCGGGCGAGCGCGAGGATCGTGGGGAGGTCGGGGCCGCGGCAGCGCGGCGCGCCCGACGAGCATGTCGGGGTGTTCACGCCAGGCC